>CAUJFU010000069.1 GCA_963169055.1 Myxococcota bacterium | reverse complement strand
AAATCTTCTGTTGATCATTTGTTCACTTTTCATTAATCTATCTATTTTTCAACTAGATACAAAATGCCTATTGCGTCGCTTGGGGGTGCGGAAGGTGGGCTCCATCCGTCGTCCATTGCTTCACTGGCGAGGCCAATGCCTTGAAGGATTATCTCGATCTTGGCCTATGGATCGGCATCACAGGCTGGATCTGTGATGAACGGCGAGGCCGTCACCTCCGCCAACTCGTCAAGCGTATCCCCGCCGACCGTCTGATGCTCGAAACCGATGCGCCCTTCCTTCTCCCCCGTGACCTCCCTCAGCCCCCCAAAGACCCGCGCCGAAACGAACCCGCCTATCTCCCCCACATCTTACGCACCGTCGCCGCTTGCCGAAATGAAACCCCCGACACTACCGCCCAGATCACCACGCAAAATGCACAGCAGTTTTTTCGGTTGCCTTGATTCCCTTTCTCTTTTATCTGTTTGTAGATGTTTCTTTTGTCTGTTTATAAATGTTTCTTTTGTCTGTTTATAAATGTTTCTTTGTGGGGCGCTGCCCCACGCCCCGCAAGGGAGCGCGGCTCCCTTGACCCCGTATCGACGGCGAGACCGAGTCCTCCAAACAAACAGAAGTGGCGTTTTGGCTGTTGCGGCCACGGGGTGGGCATGGGGTTATTGAACGGCTTAGCGCTTTCGAATGCAACGGTTTTTGAAGCACGTTTGCCAAGACTTGCAGCGCGAAACACAACGTTTTTGTTTGATGTCGTACCTGAAACAACGTTCTTTTTCGCATTTTTCTGTACCGACGAGGCAACGGCCTTCTCCGTCGCATTTTGTTCGGCGATCGCATATAGACACGCATCGTTGCTTTCGCGCATCAAGGCGAAGGCAATGCCTCCATGCACAAAGAATCTGTTTCTTTTTCGGCTGAGTACGACTCCGAGATGTGCTTGGTTTTGTAACGCGAACTGAGGTGCCTTTTCTCTTTGCAGAGCGCGATCCGACGACTGCCGTCGAACTCGGCGATCCGTACGGCGACAAAGCGATCTGTTTCTTCTGATCGCTTTGGGCTTTCCAAATCCAAGAGGCGGTCATGTATCCTTTTTTTTCTACGGAGATGATCAAACGCTGGCCTTTTTGAGAGCGTAAGTAGAGCGGGGTTTTTTGCGTGATCCGCTTGCCGCTAACCAGAACGAGCGCACCTGTTGGTTTGGTTCTTAGCAGCAATCGAACCGTTCCTTTCAATGAAATAGGCGTCTTTTTTCTTGAATGAGGGGGCACCTTAAACAGGCGCAACGTCTCTGTTTGGTCTTTCTCTGCTCGCCAAACCCAAGTTTTTGGTCGGTACCCTTTTTTTTGCGCCACAATCACCAATTGCTTGCCTTGCTCCGCCTCAATCGTCAAGGGAGTCTTTTGGGAGGAACGCATGCCTTCAATGTAGATATCGGCTCGACTCGGTCGCGTTGATAGCTTTAAGCGAACTTGACGAGCAATTTTTCTGATCGTTTGTGCTTCTTTGCCTGTCAAATCTGGGGAATTTTTTTGTGAAGATAGTGACTCAAGATTGATTTGTTGTCGATCCTTCGGCACTACTTGCGTTTTGGCACCCCAATCACGGTATACAACAGCTACTATTTGGCATGCAAACATACAGCACAAGGCCAAAACTGTAGCCCAAAAGCTGTGGCTACTTTTTTTGAACGTAGCCGTCTCCTCTGTTTGTTTTTTCGACACAGCCTTTTTTAAAATTTCGAATCTGCTAGATAATTGTTGATGGTCGCTCGCTAGCAATTGAACTGCGTGGTTGAAATCGTTCACTATATTTCGTAATTGGTTTTCATATAAGCGCTTTCGTTGCTCGATTTCTTTGTATTTTTCGATTTCTTTAGGATGAATTGGCCTTTTTGAATCAAATACAAAATTCTTTTCTAAAGAATGCCTCCAATTAAGCAGCGTATTGATGCGCTTCTCTTTGAATCCGGGAACGTCGGCTATATCTTGAGCAACCACATCTTTTGCTGTTTCAATTCCGTAACTACTTAATTTATTTTTTAATGCAGTCCCGATGCCTTCCAGCTTCGCGTCTTGTATAGAAAAATTTGAGAGATATTCGTTTTGTTGATCATTTCTCCTTTTTTCTTGCGTTTGTCCAACTTGTAATACATAGTAACTTGTTAATTCTAAATATGAATTATAAATGTTTTTGATATCATCGTAATGTTTTTTTGTTTGTTTTTTTGATTTTAATTCTTCATTGTCGTTTGATAAAGTATTCCATTGTTTTTTTAAATCACTCATTTCAAATTCTATTTTATCCAATTCAAAAAAACAATCGAAATCAATTTGAATAAATATCATCGTTAAAATCAACCAAAACGGCATAAGAAAAGGAGACGTGAAAAAACAAAAAGCAAAACAAAACATTGAAAAAAGGGCTCTTCTTTCTTTCGTTTTTAATAACGCTATAAGCCAAGTAAAAACTGTTGGAAAGGAATAGTCAGATAAAGGTGGGAATGAAGAAAATGTTAACGAGGGCGGAATTGTTATTTGAGGAGGGACATAGGAAAATTGAATATTAAACCAATCCTTATCAGTTACTAGTATTGCTGTTGGATCAACAAAAAAGATGAGTTGATTCAATTCAAACGCACACCAAGGGCATTTGGCGTGATCAAAAAATTTGTGGACGCTCACTTTTGAGCAAGCCACGACAGAGCTTTCTGCTGCTCTTAATGAAGAAAACCACTCAGCTGCTTCGGGCCTTTTGTTGTTTGGCTCAAAAGCTTTTTCAAATAAATTAGACAACGCTCTCGGAAATTGGCTTAACGTGAGAGAATTGCGTGGCGGCTCCATTTGATAAGAACGGGCTCTTGAACTGAACGCAAATTGATGGTTCTCGATTGCTTTTTCGATTGCGATATCGATCGATTGAGGGAGCAAATAGCGGCCTGCGAATGGATGACGGCCCATAAAAAGAAGATGAAAAATAATCGCCGCTAAACCAAAATTATCATGGTTTGCTGTTCTGATCACTCCATGAAAAGGTTTGCCCTGTAATTCTGGAGGGGTAAATAGAGGCACACCCACCGCACATAGGTAGCCATCGTTGGGATTTCCTACTTGGAAGGAATCGCAATCTATTAATTTGATAATTCCGTCTTTGGATACCAATATATTGCCTTGGTTCACATCTCCGATGACATGTCCGTGTTGATGAATTTGTGCAAATGCTGCCGCACAATTTACAGCAACACGAAGCAAAAATTTCCAATCCGCGGTTGGAAATTTTTTCTTTCGATGCATCGGACCATACAACGTATGAATTTCTTCAAACCCAACAACTTTCGGCATAATGAAACCCTTTAAAGCTTTTTGATTTGGAGTTTCATACACCAAGCCTTTCGGCCAACAGGCTATCTTGGATAGGGAATCATTTTGACACGAAACCATGTATTCGATTTTTTGAGCCTTTTTTTGATCCACTTTCCCATGATAAAGTTTCACGACTTGATCGGGGTGTCCCACTATTTCCGCGACGGCACCTTCGCCACCCTTCCCCAAAATAGCTCCCATTCGAATCGGTTTTCCTGTATGATCGTACATAGTTTCGAATCTCGTCGCAGAAGTTGATCAAGGTGATAGAATTGTTGCTGGATCCGTTGGGTGTTGTGGGCTTGTTTTTGTATATATTAAAGAGTTATTCTTTTGGCCACAACAAGAGTTTTGTCGTCGTCTGTTTTTGAATTGATTTTTTCAGAATTTAAAAATATCTCCATGGAATTTTGTAGTGAATGCAACCAAGTGTGATCGATCTCTCCCAGTTGCTTAAAAATCGGTTGGAAAAAAGGCGAAAATACGGATCGTGTATCTAACTTTAGAGCTAAGCTCTGGAGACCGTCTGTGAAAATTGCTAATTCCGCAACGGAACGGGTGATTTCTTTAAACATAAAGTTTTGGAAGATTTCTGTGTCAGAAACAAAGTAAGTTTGATTGATGTATTCTCCTGATTGCGGCCAAAAAATAGGTATCCAAGTATCGGCATCCTCTACAATAATTGCACCATCGCCTATTTGCCAAAACCATGCTCGATCTTTCCACAAGACGGCCCCCAAAAAAGTGCAAGCAAATTCTTTTATCGAAAGTTCGTATTCTTTTGAGCATTCCAGCAAAGCGGTGTGCAGTTCGTGTATGACTTCTAAAGAAACGTTTTGCGTCTTTTTTTCGCTTATTCCGTCCTCGAATGTATCCTCGACTTCAAGCCATTCCTTGATATACTCTTGAAACCTGTCGCATACCGCACGAGAACCTATATGAGAAAATGATGCGCTGCCTGCGCCATCCGAAGCAGATAAAATAAGAATCTCTTCTTCCTCGCTTTCTTGAATTTTTGCGGAGCAAAAATCTTGGCAAGCGATGTTTTCTCGGAGGTGTTTTGTTCCCTGAACCGACGCAAGCAAAATTTTCCATGCGCAAGAAGTCCCTGTCATACAGATGCCCATCCGTGAGGCCCGCTTGTTGGGTCGATCAAAGTCACTTCGGTGTTGGGGACTGAGTTAGACACCGAACGCATTGAATTGGACAACCAAACAAACATCTCTCGGAATTTCACACCTTGCAAATGAAGGGGTTGTCGGAGTGAGATCTTTTTCAAGATCTCCATATTCGCGTCCCCAACACCAACACTAAAAAAAGCGAATGATTTTTTTGTCTCGCCAGTACGTACTTTTTCGGATGCGCTGCGCCAGTCGTCTGTCGGCCCTCCGTCTGTGATCAAGAAAACCCACGGGCGAAAAAAAGCTAAACCGTTCTCTTTATATTTTGCCTTCCTATTTTCGAGAAGGTCCAACCCAAGCAAAATAGCTTCGCCCATCGGGGTAGCGCCTCGTGCTTGCAGCGTTGGAGGAATAAATCTTTCTGCACCGCAAAAATCCTGAATCACTTCAACGGGTCCAAACGAAACGATCGCAACTTCCACTCTCTTTGAAGCAAGGTTATCGGCCATCAATTCTTCTTTGAAGATCTGCAAGCCTTTGTTGAGTTCGTCGATTTTTGAGCCGCTCATCGAGCCAGAGTTATCCAACAGCAAAAGGCAAGCACAACGAGGCTCTGGGTTCTCAGCCAATTCAATGTCGTTATTCCCAAAAGGAATTTGATCGAAATCGTAAAAACCAGAAGAGTTCATATCTTTTATCCTTCGGTTTTAAGTGCTGTTGCAAAAATGCCGCTATTTATGCAACGGATGACTCGTAAAAAATTATGGAAATAACAAGCATAACTTTTAATCATCTCACGATGTGGAAAAAGCCAACCGTAGCTTTAGGCTGTAAACAATACAGAGCATCTGATCACAGAGCACCGAATACAATCTATGCCTAGCCGACTATATCAACAAAGTCAAGAAGCTTTTCTCGTATAAATCCATCCATCGCTATCAGAAAGGCTTGGAGCAACGATATGTTCCGTCTTACTTTTTGGCGAAAACATATACCTCGCCATTAATTGATCGAGCCAACGGGAGGCAAGGCATCGTGGGAAAGGTGCGGAGTGCGTGCTGTTTTGGCACACGTACTTTTTGTGTAGCTTCTTCTTTGCTGCTCTTACTGCGGTGCTTTGCAGACCGATTGGAGGTAGGCCAGCCATCCTTGATGACGGGCAGTCCAATAACGCGGTTCCAAGCTGCGTGTTTCCAACAGCATCTGCAACGCTGCGTGTGGATCGGTTTGGGCCATCTGCACCGCGTCCCGAGACATCCGTTGGAAGCGGCTTTTGACCTTGTGTTCGTTTTCTTCGCGCAGGCTTTGGATTCTTTGTCGAACCAACGCAGGAAGGAAAGTTGCATCGAGCACTTGGGCGGCTTCGAGCAACTTGGTGGCTTGCAACAAGTTCCCTTCCAACTCCATCTCCATCGCCCGTTTGTATTGCATCGCCGCTGAAACCCGCTGCAACAACGCCGTATCTTGCTCTACTTCGGCGAAGTGTTTGTTGTGTAGTGTTGTGTAGGCTTTCAAGGCGTCTTCGACATTGTTTTGGCGCAGCGCGAATTCGGCTTGGGCCTTGAGCATCGCCACCATCGAAGGCGCTTCTAACTCCACCACCGTCGCTCTACCATGCGTCACAAAGATCGCGTCCAACTCAGGCTGCGTGGCCTCGCTGTCTAGGATGATATCGCCGTCTGTGAGTTCTTCCTCTTCTTCGTCCCCGCCTTTGTAAGGCGGATGACCGTCTGTGTCCGTGACGGTTTTTTCAACGATGGACACGGGCTTTTTCGGTTCAGGGAACAACTCTTGGCGGGCGAAGACGTACACCCGAAATACACCCTCCTCGCTGCGCACAAAACCAAGCACATCCCCCGGAGTTAAGTCCGATGCTTCGCGGAAAAATCCGCGCATCTTTTCGATCCTTGGAGGATCTGCGCATAACTTCACCTCAAAGACTTGTTCTCCGTCTTCGGGATAAAGCTTGATGATACGCCCGTTGTCTTCGGCAGAAAGCACGTCATAGCCAACATTTCCCAACGAAAGGTATCCATAGGCACGCCACGGTGGAGAAAAGCCCGCTTCTTTGGCGGGTTTCAACGTCACGAAAAAGTCTTTTCCTCGAACGGTGGTCCATTTGGAACTCGGCAATCGGAAATGGCTCAGAGACGCTTCGGGATCGGCCTGATGCTGGCCTGTCTTGTCGAGCAATCGCAATTTGAGTCCCGTAGCCCGCTGCACGTTCTTGAGGAAGGTCTTGACCTTTTGATGCCCTGCAAGCGATATCTCGCTTGGCTGGGGTGTTTTCCAAGCTACGTCTCGCAACGCAAGATGCTCGGCTGCGGGTTGATCTGTTTTGGGATCAAGGATCTCCAACCAAAGACACCAATCCACCGCCCATTCCATCGTCTTTCGGTACACCGTCAACGGCGCAATATCTTCGCCTCCATCGAATTCAACGATGGCTTCAGGAGGTTGTGGCGGTGCGATAGAGATCTCAACGCCTCCGACGGGTACCTCGTGTCCGCCCGCTGTTGTCTGCGCGCCCCCCCTAGGCTCATCTTCTCCACCCGCTGTTGTCTGCGCGGTCTCCTGAGGCTCGTCTTCTCCACCCCCGCCACCTTCGGGGGCTTGCGAAGGCTCTGTGGTCATTGGGGAAAATGGTGGCACGTCCGCCGAAGAATTGTCTGTTTCGCTCGGATATTCCGAGATGTTGTTCAGGTCGATAACTCCGCCTGTGGTTGAGTCTATCGCGGTCGGCTCGAAGGTCTCCGATCCATCGGAGGTTGAGTCCATCGCGGTCGGCTCAAAGGTCTCCGATTCATCAGCATCTTCTGTATCGAGCGTTGCTGTGGCTCCGCGTGAAGCGGCTTTTGCTTTGGCCTTTGCGTGGGCAGCCAACAACGCGGCTCGCATCTGTAGGCTTTCTTCGCTTGGTTTGGCAGGCAAGGGACGATCCTTTAGCGCGCTTTGGGCGATCACATAGACGCGGCAGATATCAGGCTCCGAGACATGAAAACACAGCCCATCCCCTGCTGATAATTCGGGGTAGAGCGCCCAAAAATCCCCCAAAGAACGAAGCTTTCCTTTGTCTTTTTCGCGCTTCAAATAAGCCGTCACTTCGCCTCGTTCGCTTGACAGCCGAAACTTTGGCGCACACGACATCAGCAAACCACCTTCTTCTCGCAATAACGGGGAGCGTAGCACATGGTTTGCCAACCACTTCGGCAACTGCCCTTCGGAGCCCTCTAAAAGCGTGAAGTAGATATCATCCCCACAGCCGAAGACTTTGCTCCCTGACAAGCGAAGCTGCCCGATCTTGGTTTGGGGATCGGCTCGTTGCCCTTGTTCATCCAAAACCGCCACTGACCAACCGCAGAGCTCCGCCACTTTGGCGCAAAAAGAATCCACTCGAAAATTGCCGTTCATCTTGAGTGCGAAAAGTTCTCGATATCGTGACAGTGGAAGACGAAGGTATTCGTTGCTTTGGCGCATTCTTTCTTCGTTGTCGTGCAGCGGACGCATCCACAACCGCAGCGCCCATGCCACTTGCGCCACCCATTGTCCAACCGTTATCTCGACGATCTCTTCGGGATCTTTGGGGCCTACTCCTTGTTCTGTTCCAAACGGCAGTTGCCACCTCAATAAACGGATGTTTGCTTCTTCTGCCACAAACGCAGGATCGTCCCGAAACACATCCACCGCCTCGATCTGTGGGACTTCGCGCAGCCCTTGTTCGTTGTAATCCTCGGAATAACGCTCTTGCATCACAGACCAGACACGCGCCAACGGGTAAAAATTCGGATCTTGCTTGCTCAACCATTCTTCCGCACGTTGGGCCGCACGGCGGCGTGCAGGCGCTTCCTTTAACGCCCAACGTAGGGCCTCCCTCCCCAAGGCTCGTGGTGTCGAAAAGCCTTGCAACATCGTCCACAACATGGATTCTTGGTGCTCGAACAGCGTTCCTCCCTTGGTAAACTGCGAGGCCATCGTATAAAAGACGGGATTCACAGGTTCGGGGCGGCCCGTTCCCATCTTCTCAAAGCGCGCTTTTAATTCAGATGCTGTCGGGCGTTTCTCCATCTCTGCCGCAAGACAACGCCCGATCAGTTCGATCCATTCGCCTCCTTGGAGTTCCAGCGGAGGCAGGAAGTGTTGGGCGTCTTGGCCTGTCATCAACCGATACAAGGTTTTTGCGAAGGAATAGATATCGCTCGCAGGGCCGGGCTGTTTTTGTGCCGTGGGGCGAAGTTGTTCAGGGGGAGCATAGACCATCGTCCCAAAGGCGGTGGTTGCAAGGACGCTGCGTTGACTTGAGCGACTGTGCTGCTTTGCCAGATCGTCGCGCAAAGAATGGGCGGCACGCGCAAGCCCAAAGTCGATGATCTTGACCATCCAATCGCGGCCTTCTTTGTAAAAAAGCAAGTTGGCAGGTTTTAGATCGAAGTGGCAGATATTCCGCGCATGGGCGCGCTCCAGCGCCTCCGCGACCCGCGCCCCCAAACGTACCCCCTCATGAAAAGGCAAGGGGCCATATTTTTCCAGATATTGTTCTCCGTCCAAGCTGCCTTCGACGTACTCCATCACCAAAAAAGGCCGCCGATTGTAAATCGGATCACCGTATCCGATATCCAACGGACGCGGAATAAAAACTCCTTCTGGATCGGCCTCTTGCATTTTAAATGCTTCGGAAAAGACTTCATGTAGTTTCCCTTCTTTGGCCTTCCAAAAAGTCTTCACTACCACATGCTTTTTGCTCAAGGCATGTTGGCACAAAAAGGCACACCCCATCCCACCCGCACCAAGGACGCGTTGTGTATCGTAGATCCCCATATTAAACGGCATATATTCCGATGGATCGAGCCGAGACGCTTCTTTGAGAGACGTCAGCGCTCGTTCCAAGGCTCCTTGTCGCAAAAAGACTTGGTGTAGGTTGTAGTGCGCCAACGCCAGATCTTTTTGGGCCTTTTGCTGGGCTTGCGCGCTGGTCGCTTCTTTGTGGCGTTGGGCGGCTTCTTGCGCTGCTGTTTCAAAGCAAAGCACCGCATCGTCCAATTCTCCCATCGAGGACAACGAAGTTCCCATTTGCAACGAAAGCTTGCCATAATGGGGCGTGTCTTGAGGCGAAAGCTGCCGCCAGTTCTTGTAGGCTTCTCGAATATCCAGAGTCGTTTGTGTCGGATACACCGTCGTTTCATGCACGATCGTCACTTGCTCGGTTGGTAAGCCGATGCTGATCATGATGCCTCTCAGCCCATCCAATATCTCTTCGAGGCGGTGTAGTCGTTCGTTTGTCTCGGCTTGTCCTTCTTCGATCTTCCTTTCTAGTGCCGAAAAACTCGTGCGAAATTCTTCGCGCAGTTCTCCCAAACTCTCGCCAAATCCCTGCAACTGCCGCTCAAGTCCGCCCCAGATCGCTTTGGCTTCCTCGAATTCTTTTTGCATCTCTTCTCGGAGGCGTTGGTTGTCCTCTTCCAGCCGCGACAAAGAGCTTTCGATATCACGCAACTGCCCTTGCTGTGTTTCGAGGGCTTGCGCCGCCTCTTCCAAGGTTTTGTGTTGTTTGTCTTGTGCAAGCTTGATCTCTTGGGCTTGTGCGCCCAACGTCGCAAGGATGGCGAAGTTTTGCGCTTGTACCGCTTCGGCGATATGGGCTTGTGTCTCGGTCAATCGCTGTCCCATCGCCAACAAAGCGGCTTGGGCTTCTTGGTGTTGCTGTTGTTGTTGTTCGAGTCTCTTGGTTTGTTGGGCGCGTTGGGCTGCCAATTCGTCTCGCTGCGCTTCCAATTGTTCGCCGATCCTTTGGGTATCAAGGCGCTGCAATTGCTGTTGGGCTGCATCCATCGCGCTTTTGATGCTCGCGTTGTGAAGCAGTTGATCGCGGAAAAAGTACAACACCGCAGAAAGCAACATCTGATCAAACAGCAGAAACGTTTCGATCTCAGGTTGCGCGATGCCGTGTTTCTTTAACGCCGCTTGGGTCGAGGGCTGTGATAGCAGGTCGTTCAACAAAGCCCGCTCGATGGTTTGTTTTTGCGTGGGGGACGCGAAGATGTGCGCGATATCGATCTCTTTGGGCCATCGTTCTTTCGGATACATCGCGCTTGTCGTGCGGCTCACTTCGCGCAGGATATCTTCTGTTGCCGTCCTCAAACGCTTCAACTGGCCTTCCGATATCTTGGTCTTTTCTTGAAAAGATGTCAGATACCGCTCTTGGATGTTGCGCCGAAATTCGTTCTCTAAGTTGGCTTTTAGCCCTCCCAATGCGCGGCCCAAAAGAGACTTGTATCCGACCCCTTCTGCCAACGCATACGCAGCCTTTTCGTACGATTCAACCCACGCTTCCCCCAATACTTCGTTGTGCCGTGTGAAATGATCGTACAGTATCCCCGCGATCTTCGGACTTGATTTCACCGCCGCTTTCAACAGCGGTAAGCCCAACGCCGCGCCTATCCCAAGTTCCAATGCCATCTGCCACATCGTTGTATCCTCCGTCCGATACACAAGAGAAGACTTGTGTTGTAGCGCTTCCTGCTCCACCGATCAAGCCCCAAAAGAATCTTCTTCTCTTTTCTTTGTAGTCCATCAATAGAAAATATCTTAGAATTTAATTCTGAAGAATTGCCCCACACCTGTTTTGGCTTTTCTTTCTTTGTTGTTTGTGGGGCGCTGCCTGACCGAACCTGACAAAAACCCCCGTGTTCGGAATGTTTCAAGCGGTGCCATTGTGGGTTTGAAAAACGACTGATCACTCCGCTGATACGGGGTCAAGGGAGCCGCGCTCCCTTGCGGGGTGTGGGGTGGAACCCCGAAAAAATCAAAGAAGTCCATCCCGAAAAAACCAAAGAAGTCCATCTCACAAAAACCAAAGAACAAGCCCGAAAAAAGAGATCAGGGATGTGGGGATGGAGTGTGGAGGCCGAAGAGCCGGGAGGTGGGGATGGCGAGGAAAGACAGGCCGTGTGCGTGTTGTGGGGTGTAGGTTTGGCGATCGACGTGGAGGGGCGGGCTATTGGGTGGGACGGAAAGAAAGAGGGTGCCTTGGCGGCGGGTGTGGGGGTGAAGAAGGAGGGTGAGGTTGTGTTGTTGGATGGAAAGTGCGGAGACTTCGGAACAAGGGAAGAGGTGAGCATCGCCACCGATCAGAGTCCAAGGTTCGGTGGAGACGTGAAGGAGGCAGCGGCTTTGGTGGGGTGCGAGGGAGAGGGTGGTGTGATCGCGGAGGTCGAGCCATCCGAGGTTGCGCTCGTAATAAAGGCCGGGGGAGATCGCGATTGTGCTGGGTTGTGCGTGGAGGTTCATGGCGACGGTGTAGCGGAGGTCTTGGATGCGGAAGGTGGCGAGGCGGAGAGGGCCATCCCAGAAGAAGTCTTCGAGGGTTTTGGGGAGGACAGGGAATTGGGAGAGGTAGAGAGCGCGTTGTGCGTCGTTGTATTCGCCGATGGGATCGGAAGTAAAGAGCAGGCTTCCGAAGATCTGGTTTGCGAGGAAGAGGGAGTGTTTTTGGTGGTCGTTCATGGAGAGGTTTTGGTCGCGGAGAAAGTAGACATCGGGGTCATTGAGGAAGGCGCGGTGGTTGAGGTGGCGGCGAGCGAGGGTGCTGTTGAGTGAATTGACGGTGGATACGCGCTCTTGGTAAAGGATCTGAGAGAGGTATTCGTCTTCCCATCCGAGGCCGACGTCGCTTCCGATGCGGCAAAAGTCCACGCGGCCCCATGCTGCGCCTAGAGGGACACCACAACCGAGGATCAAGCGATCTTTGCACCAGCGCCGCAACAAGGCCATGCCATCGCTCATGACCATGCCTCGGCTTTTGTGGGAAGGCGGCCACAGCGCGGCTCCATACAAGAAGTCGAGCTTGACCATATCAAAGCCCCAATCTTCGAGGATGGTGGCAAAGACTTGTTGGAGATAGGCTTGAACTTCGGGATGATAGATATCGAGGGCGTAGAATTCGCCGCTCCAGTAAAAGGGATTGTTTCCGACCACACGGGGGTTTCCGTGTTCATCGCGCAAGATCCACGAGGGATGCTCTTGGGGGAGAGAAGACTTTTGCTCACAGATGAAAGGAGCCAACCACAATCCCGCCTTATATCCGGCCTGATGGATGGCCTCTGCGATGGGCTTCATGCCGTTGGGAAAGCGATCAGGAAGCGTGCGCAACCAGTCGCCGATGGCCCATTGATAGCCGTCGTCGATTTGAAAGATATCGGTGGGGATCTGTTGCTCTTGGAAGGTGTGGAGGTTTTGTAGGATGGTGGCTTCGCTGATGTCGGTATAATAATGATACCAACTGGTCCAACCTGAAAGCGGCGGATAATCGGGACTTTTGTGGCGGAAAGCGGCGGTGTAGTCGGTGAACAGGGCTTGTTCGTCACCTTGCCCGAACCAGAGGGCAAAGGGCGTGGTTTGACCGACGAGATGGAGTCCTTGCCAATCTTTTTGGACGCGCAGATGTCCTGTGGACGGATGGGTGGTAAAGATCGTGTAGCCTTGATCTTCGTCGATCGAGCCGAAGAGTTGGGGAGTGCGGGTTCCTTTGCGAAACATCAGATAAGTGTAGCTGTGAAAATGACCGGGGCGTGTATCGTAGTTGAAAAAGCTGTAATCTCCGTAGTTTTTGAGCAGTTCGTACCAATCGGTGGCGTCTTCTCCGACGTGCAAAGGGGAACGCGTGTCGTGGAGGCGGTATTCGCCTGCGCTAGACCACGATTGGAAAGCGTTGATCAGGATGTGTTCTTGAGGGTCGAAGGCAAAGGCGGTTTCAAGTGTCAAAGATTCGATCACGACGGGCTGTGGGCAATCGAGGCTCATTCGCAGTTGTGAGCCGTGGGGATGGGGAGAAAGTATCCATTCGACTTGGATATCGTTGTAGGTGGTAGGCTTTCCGACGATCAAGTCGAGGGTGTGGGCGATGCCGTCTTGGTGAAAGCGCAAGGTTCCGTGTGAAAAAGCAGACATGGGGCTTCCTCCGTTGGGGTGGGTGCTTGGGGGGCATTTTGGCTTGACCGAGGTTTAAAAGGCAAGTAGCATGCGTGTTCTTGGGGTGTTGATTCGAGAGCAAACCATCTTTTCGTCGAGGAGGGAGTCGTTGTAAAAAAAAGCCGTGTTCGCGGTACTTCGAGCGGCTGTGCTGTTTGTGTGAAACACCATCGATCACCCCGCCAATACGGGGTCAAGGGGCGAGAGTCCCTTGCGGGGTTTGGGGCAGCGCCCCACAACACCATTCAACTGCGTAAGTCCTAATCCTAGAAGAAGATTAAAGAGAGGGTGCGATGTCGTTGATGCAGGGTTATCGGGAGATGTGTGCGCTGTTGGAGGACAAGCTGGAGGCATTGTTTGGGGAGAGTGAGCAGGAAGTACGCTGGTTTTTTGCGCCCGGGCGGGTGAATTTGATCGGAGAGCATATCGATTATTGCGGAGGGTTGGTGTTTCCAGCGACCTTGCATGTGGGGACGTATGCAGCGGCGCGCATCGGTCAAGAAGAAGGGGTTGCGGTGCGTTCGACGCGGTTCGATCGGATCGTGCGCTTTCCGTTGGATGCGGCGTTGGCGTATCGAGAAGAGGACGACTGGGCGAATTATCCGAAGGGTGTGTTTTCGGAGTATTTGGCGCGAGGGGCAAAGATCCCGCCGTTGGAGATCTTTTATCACGGGGATATCCCGGGGGGAGGGTTGTCGAGTTCGGCGTCGATGGAAGTGTGTACGGCGTTGATCATCGAGGCTTTTTCGGGATATTCGTTGGCAGAGGATCCGATGGAGGCGCGTAAGGAGATGGCGCGTTTGGCACAGTATGCGGAAAACACCTTCAATCGGGTGAATTGTGGTGTGATGGATCAAGCTTCGGTGGCGTTGGGTCGGGCGGGGCATGGGATGTTGATGGATTGTGAGACGCTGGATATCCGCTATGTACCGCTACCGTTTGAGACGCATACGCTGATGATCGTGGATTCGCGCAAGTCGCGGACATTGGCGTCTTCGGTGTACAACGAGCGTCGTGCAGAAGCCGATGCCATCGCCCAACGGGTGAGTGCAGCGTTTGGGGAGGTGGCCTTGTGCAAACTGCCTACAGAAAAAGTGGATGCAGCGTTGGCGTTGTTTTCGGAGCCGATTTTACAAAAGCGTGCGCGGCATTTGTTGACGGAGCCGCAGCGAGTACAAGCCGCAGCAAAAGCCCTTGTATCGGGAGATCTGGTGGGATTTGGAGCGGTCTTAAATGCGGGGCATCGTTCGTTGGCCGAAGATTACGAGGTTTCGGGTCCACAGATCGACTTTTTGGTACAACATAGCCAAGCTTTTTCGGGATGCGTCGGCGCACGGATGACAGGGGGCGATGGTTCGGGTGGTTGCATGTTGGCTGTGGTCGAACGAGAGCGTGTTGGAGCCTACTGTACGCAAGTTGGAGAGGCGTACAAAGCGGAGTTTGGCTGGTCGCCTGCGTTCTTGCCCTCTCAGATCGGCCCGGGGGCGCTGGAGATCGAGAAGAACCATTCTGTGATGCCACAAAAGGAGGGCGCATGATCACGTCATTTCGAGCCGAAGATCACCCACATCGTCGCTACAATCCGCTGCGTGGGGAGTGGGTGTTGGTTTCCCCGCATCGAACAAAACGCCCGTGGCAAGGGGCGCAAGAAGCTCCTTCGACGGCCAAACGCCCTGCCCATGATCCGCATTGTTATCTCTGCCCGAGCAATGCGCGTGCAGGAGGTTTGCAAAACCCGCCCTATCAGGACACCTTTGTGTTTGCCAACGACTTCGCGGCTTTGTTGCCCGACACACCCAACTCCGATCCCGAACACGGCGAAGCTCCGCTGTTTCAGATCATGCCTGCACGCGGAGAGTGCCGCGTGATCTGCTTTTCGCCACGCCACGATCTGACTCTGCCCGAGATGGAAGTGGACGCCATCGAAAAGGTTGTTGCGCTCTGGCAAGACCAATACATCGAGCTTTCAGCGCGTTATGCGTGGGTGCAGATCTTCGAGAACAAGGGCGAAGTGATGGGCTGTTCAAACCCCCATCCTCACGGGCAGATCTGGGCGAGCGATTTTTTGCCCAACGAGGCCGCCATCGAAGACACCCAACAATACAACTATTGGCAACGCCACAAGCGCGTCTTGCTCGAAGAGGTCGTACAGCGCGAAGTCGAGGCCCAAGAGCGCATCGTCGAAGAAAACGACGATTGGTTGGTGGTCGTGCCTTTTTGGGCGGTATGGCCGTTTGAAACATTGCTACTGCCCAAGCGTTCGGGGATTCGGCATCTTCACGAGGTCAGCCACGAAGAACGACGCACCCTCGCACAGATCCTCAAACGCTTTTTGATGCGCTATGATCGGCTGTTTGGTGTGTCCTTTCCCTATTCGATGGGCTGGCATGGTGCGCCTTCGACCGAACAGGATGCCGAACATTGGCTGCTTCATGCGCACTTTTATCCTCCGTTGTTGCGCTCCGCGACGGTAAAAAAGTTTATGGTTGGTTATGAGATGCTCGGCGAATCCCAACGCGATATCACCGCCGAACAAGCCGCAGCCCGTTTGCGCGCTTTGTCTGTGGATGACCTACCCTCGTTTTGATGCCGTTCGGGCTTGTTTTGTGAGAGGCGTTTTTGTGGGGGTTATTTTTGTGGGGGTTATTTTTGTGGGGCGAGGTACCACACCCCGCAAGGGAGCGCGGCCCCCTTGACCCCGTATTGGCGGGGAGAGCAGATGTTTTTCAAACCAACAACTGCGCCGCTTGGGGGGGCGCGAACACGGGGGGTTCACGCAGCGACAATCGCAGGTGGCGCGAGCACGGGGTTTTTACGAAGTGACAGGCACTATGGTTTCACCTGCAACGTTGGTTGAGAAGTGGAGGGGGGCGGGGATATAGTGCGGTAGGAAGCCCAGAGATACACGGCAAAAAGCAAGACACATCCCGTCAAAGCGCCCCACAAAAAAGAGCGCACAAGAAAACGCGGTTCGGTTATATTCGATTCGTACGGAAAATAGGGGAAGTCGGGATCGATAAAAGTATCTCTCACCGTGAGTTGCTTCGGAGGAAAAGTCCAAGATGACAGCACTTCGTCGGAGTCTTGGGATTCAGAAACCGTATGATGAAAAATTAGCGAGGGGGCTTTGGATATCGGCGTAATGATCTCTGTTTTCCCCGTTGTTGCAAGAGAAATGGAGTTGGCAGAGGTGTGAGTGAGCGGCGCTTGCTCTGTTGCTGTAAGTGTCGCGGATGGGAGGACGTCGGAAGTTTCGGTGGGGTTGAGCGTGTCGGAAGTTTCGGCGAGGTCGAGCGTGTCGGAAGTTTCGGCGGGGTCGAGCGTGTCGGAAGTTTCGGTGAGAGCAGGTACGGTGGGTGTGGTGAGTGCGGTGGGTGGTTCGGCAAGAATAGGTTCGATGGAAGTTGTGATGTCCGATGATTTCGGTGTATCGGCGAGAATAGGTTCGATGGCAGCGGTGATGTCCGATGAGGTGGGGGAGTCCTCGGGTGCGGGGCCGATCGATGAGATAGCGGCGATGGGTGGGGTGTATTCGACGGTGTTTGTGTGCAGGAGCGGGGAGATGTTTGCTCCGATGGGTATCGTCAGTTGCGGGGGAGGGGTTGTGGGGTGGGGGAGGGGTTGTGGGGTGGGGGAGGGGTTG
>CAUJFU010000068.1 GCA_963169055.1 Myxococcota bacterium | reverse complement strand
TTACCCTGGAACGGGGTTGTTGGGTTGAGATACCCAGCACTGGACGGGGAGGTTGTGTTAGACACACGTTCGAGCACCTCGGCGTTTGCTGCGACCTGTGAGCCGTCAAAAATGAGGGTCACTTCTGATCCGAAGCTCGGCGCTTTAGGGCCGAGTAGTTCACCGATCTCACTCCGCGAACAAACAACCGCAGATCCCATAGCCATCGAACCTCAAGCTTTTTCTGTGCGAAGCCCTCGTCAATCTTTCGAGGGAGCGTTGAGCGAAAACAGACCTTGAAATATGCGTTGCTGGTGGGGCTTCGTGTACAAAAACGGGTAAGGATCATACCCCCGACCTTCGAGGCAAGCCGCCATCCGTTCAAACAGATTTTGCCACGCCACCACCAAACACATCTCCTGTGCACACCCCGAACCAAATACCCACTTGCGAAATGCCAAACGCTGTCCGCCCACAATGCCCCGACAATAGGCGATATCTGCTTCTTGTGGCTGCTTGGCCTTGCTTTGGAGAGCCGCATAAGCCGAAGAAGACAAGCAGCGCTGCGGGATATTGGACTCCAAACGCCGACCACTCCGATGCTTCCATGAACCATCACGTGCTTTCTGCGCAGATGTCGGGTATACCGTAAATCGCACGCTCCCATCCAAGGCCCGCCGATAGGCGAAGATCAGATAACTGTATTCCGTAGCGTTCGCTCCTTGGGCCGTCTTGGACTGGATCGCCAAGTACTCGCCTTCTCCCGCCCCTGTACTTTGGCCCTCCGACCAATACCACTCGACTTTCGCGCCTTGGTTGACGTGGATCTCCGCACCGCCTTGTTTGATCACGATCTTCACCGCTCGACCCAGCAACACCATCGGACAATGCCAGATCCCCAACATCCCTTTGAGATCTTGCTCTAGCCGATCTTTTGCCTTGGATCGGTCTTGATCTGTGCCTTTCGTTGATTTGGACGCCCCTTGTTTCGCACTTTTTGTTGCTGACGAAACGACAGAACCCCGTGGATGAGGCCGATGCTTCGATGAATCTGTCGGTGGACTTGGTGGCTCTGCCCACACGCACAAACCCATCATCGCAACGCACCACACCGCCCCGCCACACCACATCCAACGCATCGCACCAACCATCGGACGTCTCTCCTTCTTTCTGTTCGACGACGTACCCGCTACACACCAAAGCAGCCCTATCATGCCCAAACCTTCGCTTCACGCAACGCCCGCCACCATCTCACCAACAAACGCTTAGGTGGAAAAGAGAGAGGCTTCGAGAAGAAAGCGAGCGCGCCGAAAGGTTTGATCTTTTTCTAATGCGCGTTGGTAGAGCAAGAACAACAGACGGGCGCGGTGTTGTTGGTAGGTGGAGAGCAAGGAGATCAGGTGTTGGCGTTGCCAATCGGCTTCGATGCGGCGGGAAGAAAAGGAGCGTTGAAAGTCATCGACGACTTCGACGACTTCGTCGCGGAGGCTTTGGAAGAGGCGGAAGGCGGTTTTGCGGGGGGTGAGGACGGCGAGGCCGACGGCGCGCAAGGCGGCCCCAAGGGGGGCTTCACCGAACAAGGGGCCGATGATGTCGTTGGCGCGGAAGCGTTGTTCGGTGTGTTCGAGTTCTTGGTCAAAGGTTTGCTCAAAACAAGCCCACGCGGCTTTTTGAGAGGCTTGAAGAGCAGCGTAAGCGGGATCAAGCGAAGCGGCACGAAGGACGGCCAATACAGCATCGGAGGGTTCGGAGAGCAGCCGTTGTGTGGAGTCGAGGTGATCTTGGAGTTGTTGGTTGGGGAGGAAGCCTTCGATCCAAGCGCGTTTGGCGTCGAGGAGTTGGCGCAAGGGCAGGGGAGGGCAGCCGCCGAGAGATGAGGGATGAAGAAAGACGCGCTCGGCACAATCGCAGGCAAAGTGGTGGAGCAAAGGGGCGGGGATCTCGCCAAGGCGCAACACAAAGCTGGTATCGAGCGGGCTGTTTCGTAGCAATTCGAGGATATCTTGTAGGGCCATGCGGGGCTACCTCCAAAGGGCCGTACGCATCGGCCCTTTGAGCAGCGCCGACGGATGGCGACAGCTTGGTGTAGGGCAAAGGGCTGTGCGCATCGGCTTGTGGGGGGGGAGATGCGGGGTGGCTTATTGGTGGAGAGAGAGCTTGCTCAAGTCAAGGCGCAGGGAGATCGAAGGATCTTTGATCTTGTAGGCTCCGTCGGGCTGGAGGGTGATATCACCGAGGTTGATATCCGCAATTCCGCCGTCAAGGTTGGCGTCAAGCGTGCCGCGTGAAGTTTCGACAGCACCGAGGCTTTGGCCGGGGGCGAGTTTGGCGTGGAGGTGGCCGTTGAGGGTGAGGGAAGGGCCGAGGTCGTCGTGTTTGAGGTGCGAGGACATACGCAAAGAGGAACCTTTGTCGAAGCGCAGGGGCGGGCGATCGCCGACTTGCATGGAGCCGCGATCGAGTCCGGCATCGACGGTCAGATCTCCATCAAGGCGCAAGCCTTGGGGGCCAAAGCCGAGTTTGCGTAGGGCGATCGAGGCTTGGCTGTTGGTGCTGAGATCCAAGTCGACGTGGTTTCCCATGCGGATACGGGCATCTTGGACTTTTCCGTCGATCTGGAAGTTTCCCTCGAGGTTGAACCCTGTGCGTGGATCGAGCGATAAGCGCCCTGCGCCGTGTAGAGAACCATCCAAGTCGACGATCTTTTGGCCGACAGCGTCAAGGTCAAGATCACGCAACGAAGCTTTGATCTCGGAAAGATCGAGGTTTGCGGCGATCCCGTTGGCATCGGCGCGAAGGCTTCCAGAGGCTTGTGCTTCTTGGAGAGCCATCTTGGCGGGAGTTCCGTCTGTATTGCGCAGCGTGATCTCGCTTGGGCCCATCTTTCCGACAAAACGGCCCACCGAAAGATCGACTTTGGGAGAGGTCTCGGAGCGAAGGGTTCCGTCGTTTTGGACGTTGAATTGGTGTTGTAGGTGCAGATGGGCGTCTTGGATCTCGCCGGACTTGAGGTGGAAGTGATCGCCGTTGTCGCGGGCGTGGTAAATCTCGTTGACGGAAGCTTTGGGGATGGCGAGGCGGACGTCGATCTGCGAAGCGCCATCGAGTCGGCCTGTGGTCGAGAGGCCCGTTTGGATATCGGCCTCGAAACGAACGCGACCATCTGCGATATCCAAGCGGCTTCCGCCCATATCGACAAAGGTTTTGTTGGCGGGGAGTTCACCTTTGATCGAGACCTGTTGAGCGTTTCCTTGGAGGTCGACACGGTTGGAGCTGTCTAGTTCGATGTAATCGTTGTCGCCGATCTGCAAGCGCCCGGGCGCAAGAGAGACACCTTGGGCTTTGAAGCTCAAGCCACCGAGCGAAGCGAAGCGTCCTGCTTGATCAAGGGTGCGTTGGATATCGGCGGGGCCGCCTGTGGAGGATTTTTGCCAAGAGGCGGCTTCATCGACAAAGTTGGAGACGCGGCTTGGGAGTTGTTCGCGTCCGAGTACCCAGTTGGTGATGTTGATATCTTTGCCCATGACACCGACCACGACTTTGCCATCTTTGTTGATGCGGGGCAGGTTGAGGTCGAACATCCCGAGGGCTTCGATCGGCTTGTTTAAGCGGATGCTGCTTTTTTCGTAGTTGATACGGCCATCTTCGACGTGGAGCTTGGCGATCAGTTTGGTGTCAGGAGCGACATCCAAGGTGCGCAGACCGAGGATCTTGGTGGTGTTTTCGATCCCAGCCTCTTGGATCGGAAGTTCTACATCGACGACACCGTTTTGGATGCGCTTGGCGATCGCCATAGGGTCGATGGCAAGGGGTTGATCGATGACAGGCTTCGAGGCATCAAGGCGTGCTACGTTGGAGAGAGCGGTCGAAGGCGTGGTGACGGGAGCGGGATGTGCGGTCGAAGGCGTGGTGGCGGGGAGGCGCAAGGCTTGCGGATCGAGGTTGATCTTGCCCGATATCTCGCCGATCTTGGCGTCAAGCTGGACACCAGCGCGTTCGATGTTGACGCGGCCTGTGCCGTCCACTTGAACATCTTTGAGATCGAGAGCGACCCGACCTTCGATATCCTTGACGGCGGCCTCGCCGAGTCGCGTCTTGAGAGCTTGGCGAAGGCCGACGGCCATCTCGGTTTCAAGCTTCATATCCCCGCGCAGCGAGGGGAGGGCTTCGTTGGGTTTTTTCTCGATGTGTTTGAGATCCAGATCAAAGCGTGTGCCTTGGAGATCGACGTTGGCGATATCGCCGATGCGTAGGGTTCCACGATCCAATCCCCCTTGAATTCGGCCACGCGCTTCAAAGCGGCCTTCGTTCAAACGCGGTCCCAATGTAGAGGACAAGACCTCGACATCTGCGCGGGTACCTCGGGCGATATCGATCTCTCCAAGACCATTCAGGCGGATGCGACCGTCATCCACTCCGATGCTGGCGGTGCCTTTGGCCGAAATGTCTTGGATGCCCTGCGGTCCGACCTTTGCGCGATCGACTTGTAGATCGGCTTGGGTGCCATCGGCGAGATCGACGCGCCCCAAGGCACCGAGATCGATCTTTCCATCGCGCAACGATCCACGCACACGCCCCGAAGCATCGGCCTGTAGCCCACCTCCACCCAAGGACACATCACCACGACCGACCAACGAGCCTTCGCGGATATCGACGCTGTGGCCGCCATGCGAAACCGCCAGATCGCGCACCGATGTGTCGAGGCGTTCGATCTGCACGTCTGCTGCAATCCCCCGTGTATCCGCACGCACAGAACCCGAGACGTTGGCTTCTTGGAGGTTGACTTCGGCTTTGCGTCCGTCTTGATCACGCTGCACTTTGCCGCTTACCGTGCCTTGAAAGCGCGGGATCTCTGCGTAAGGTGTGGGGGCAGCTTGACTGGAGCGCTCTTGTCCGAAACTGGCATCTTCGATGGTTCCGCGCATCTCGGCGCGATCACCATTTGCGCTTTGCACATGCAGCCGATCCACCGTCGCGTCCACCCCCGTCAATCGGATGCGGTCGGGGCCTTGGCTGAGTTGGCGTCCATCTTCGGTCAGGCTGACGTTGGCGCGCAGATCGCGTGCTGCAAGAGAGACTTGGCCTTCTTTTTCCAATTGCACCGAGGAAGCGGCCAGTTCACCGTTGAGTTGGACGGAGCCGATCTGCGGCTTGCCGTCGGCGTCGATGTTGACCTGTGCGCGGATCTGCCCGTTGCGCAGCCCGGCATCTTCGACTTGCAAGCGTTCGCTTCGACTTTGGTGTTGCAGTGAACGCACCACAACATCCGCTCGATCGATCTGTAGATCGGCGCGGATATTTCCTTGTGCATCGCGATCCATCTCTGCGCGAAAGGCGATCTGTCCCGAACCGAGATCGATCTTGGAGCCTTGGCCTTCGAGTTTCAATTGGTCGATGCCACCGCGTCCTGTGAGGGTGGCGTGGCGAAGGTCGCCGTGGAGATCGACGCGGGTTCCTTCTTTGAGATCGAGCAGGTTTCCGCCGCCCAAAGAGATCGGGCGATCGGTGCGCAACGCGATGCCTTCGGCTTGGATCTGGATATCGTTGGGCAGAGGAAAGGAGCCTGCTGCACCGTTGCTGCGCTCGCTTTGGGCTTTGAGGACTTGAGACAGCCCTTCCATCGTGGGAGGGATGCGATCGGCTCCGAGCAATTTCTTGGTGACATCGGGGCGGAAGATCGTATCGGCGCGCAAACGACCATTGCGATCGATCTCCAGTCCTTTGACTTTGAAAAGTCCGAGTGCGCGGACGTCTTGGAGATCGACGCGAGTTTTTGAAAAGTCGATCTGTCCGTCTTTGACGGCGAAAGACACTTCTGCGCGTGCGTTGTCGCCGAGTTTCAACATGCCGTTGTTGATCATCTCTTTGGTCAAGGGGACAGACATACGGATATCCCCGTCTTTCATCTGGCCGACGAGAGACAAGGGGTCAGGGGCGATCCCTTGGGCAAGATTGTTTTTGATGGCTTGGAGATCCGCGAGCGGGGACAAAGCAGCATCGCGCAATCCTGTGAGGGTGGGTTGAGCGAGGCTTTCGAGCGCGAGAGCGCGGACATTGCGGCTCGGCTGGTGGGTGGCGTTGGGAAGGGTGGAGGAAGAGGCAGGGGAAGAGGTTCGACCGAGCAACGTCTCATGCTCAGAACGCGGAGCCTCAAAGCGGTTTGCGGGAGTGTTCGGTATGGTGGAAGATGCCTAAGGTGCAGTGGAAGATGCCGAAGGTGCGGTGGAAGATGCTGAAGGTGCAGTGGAAGATGCCGAAGGTGCGGGTGGTTTGAGGTTGGCTTGGCGATCGCGCAGGAGGTCTTGGATATCGACACCGAGGTCGCGTGCGCTGCGGGTTGCGCCTTCCCATGTTCCGCCGCCTTGTGTGTAGAGGTGGTTGATCAGGTCTTGGGAGGTTTTGAGTTGAGGCTCCGAAGCCACTAGCCGAGAAAGCTTGTCGTTGTTGTCGAGAGTCGAGGCCGTTCTTTGCGGCAAATGGTTTTGGGGCCGATCAATCCGTGGCATACCACACTCCTGTTTTTTTGTCTTTGCCGCTTGTTTTGCCGTGCGGCAACGAAGGCAAGGGGACACATCCCGCAATTATCGTTCGCAACGAGCGTAGGTTGCGAAAAGGTGCGGGGGGGCGGGTGTGTTTCGCGGTGAGGGGCGGATGGACGCGGTGGGGTCTTTTAGAGCGAGAGTTGGTGGGGGGGATGGAGTAGAGCGTGAGGGAGAGGGATCAAGGAGTGGGGAGTTGGACGCGGAGGACGCCGTAGGTGCCTTGGCGGACAGAGCCGTCGTAGCGGGCATTTGTGCAGTTGATTTGGCTCAGTTGGCGATCGATGGAATAGCGTAGATGATAGATGCCTTGAACGGTGGGTGCGGTAAAGGTGAGTGTGCTAGTTTGTGTGGTGGCATTTGGGCAAGTCGCCAAAGTGCCGTTGTGGAAGCAGCCGATCTTGATGCTGCCACCGCCGCCGCCGATGAAGGGAGTGTAGCCGCCGACGAGTTGAGCGGGGCAGTTTGTACACCCAGTAAAGTGGCTCATGGTGTAGGTGCCACTCACAGAGATGCTTGCGCCCGGGGTGACGGTGATCTCATTACCTTGGCTGTTGAGTCGGATGCTGGTGAAATAGCCTGAGAGGGCTTGGCATGTTCTGGAGGGGATGACGCGGATCTTTGCGATCACGAGTGTGCTGCTGAGATCGGAGGCGCGGTTAAAGTTGTTGAGGGCATCGGTGCAATTGAATTGGAGATCGCGAACAGCGCGAATCTCGTATTCGCCCGGAGTGAGGGGGGTATTGATGTTAACGGTGTTCGTTCCGTTGGTGGAGTTCGGGCAAGAAGAGGCCCCGCCGTTGTAGATGCAAGCGGTTGCAGCGTCAGGTCCGTACCCTTTGGTGTAGATGCCGACAACGATCTGGTTGGTACAAGTCGGGCATCCCGGGACTTGCGTGAGTTTGTAATTCAATCTGATGCTGAAGGTACCGCCGCGTACGACATCAATGGGGGTTTGTACAAAGGCGGTTCCGTTGACGAAGACGTTGCTGACTTGGAGGGCAGGGCAGACGCATTGGCCGTTGGTGCAAGAGGCTTCGCCTGTGCAAGCGGTCGCGTTTCCGCAGCGACAAGTTCCTGTGCTGCAATTGTCGGCCTTGTTGGTGGCACAGGCTGCGCAAGTTGCTCCCGCTGCACCGCAAAGAGAGGTGGTGCGGTTGGTGACGCAGACGCCATTGTTGCAGCAACCGTTGGGGCAAGAAGAGGCGTTGCAGACGCATTGGCCGTTGGCACATTCTTGGCCGGTGGCACAGGCGGGGTTGGTTCCGCACTTACAAGCGCCGCCATCGCAGACGTTGGCTTTTTTGGCATCGCAAGCGATACAGGCATTTCCGCCGACACCGCAACTGGCAAGAACAGAGGTGGTACAAGCGCCTTGGGCGTTGCAGCATCCTGTCGCGCAAGTGTTGGGACCACAACCACAGACTTGGGATTGTGGATCGCAAGCTTTCCCGCCCGTGCAAGCCACACAGGCGACACCATTTTTGCCGCAGCTTGTGTTGGAAGTTCCGCTTTGGCAGACGCCGTTGGCATCACAGCAACCATTGGGACAAGACGTGGCATTACAAACGCATCTTCCGGCATCACAGACGTTGCCTGTTGCGCAAGCGATGCAGGCCGCTCCCGCTGTTGCACATTGTGCGTTGGTGGTCGGTGTGACGCAGGTATCGTTGGCACAACAACCATTTGGACAAGAGGTGGCATCACAAGAACATTTGCCCGTCACACAACGTTGCCCTGCCCCACACAAAGGAGCGGAGGAAGTTTCTTCGTCGACGGCTCCGTCGCAGTTGTTGTCTTTCCCGTCGCAGACTTCTGTGGTGGGCAAGACATCGCCTTGGCAAGTTCCCCACTTCCCGTTGGCTCCGCAAGTTTGGGTTCCTGCTTTACACTCGCCTTTGCCGGAAGTTCCGGTGGGTCCGGTATAACAAGGACGTGTTTCGTTGGGCTTACATTCACAGATGGTTGCGTCGTCGGTGTCGGTCTTGCCGTCGCAGTTATCATCTAATTGGTTTCCGCATATCTCTTCTGCGCCCGGAAGGACTTCGTTTTGGCAAGCCCCCCATGCGCTGCTTGCATCACAAGTTTGCGTTCCTTTTTTACAGACGCCGACGCCTGC
>CAUJFU010000067.1 GCA_963169055.1 Myxococcota bacterium | reverse complement strand
GCGTATCTGTACTTTTTGAGGCAAGCACAGAATCCGACATCCAGAAGACGGGATAGGAGAGCCTTCGCATTGTGGTTGACTTCCGCTCACCCAAGCAGATGTTTACAGCGCCACGCCCTTGGCCCCGAACTGAGGCGGCATTCGAGGGTCTCTACATGCTCTCTATCGTGTACAACAACTTGGCTTGCGCCACTTCCTCTGTTGTCGTCTGGTCAACTGGGCTTGCCGAAACAAGCCCGCCCCTTTAGGGGTGGGTCGTTGGCCTTTGAAAACTTCTTGTGGTTGGGGATAGGGTGTGATCCCGTCGGCCCGTACAATCTGTCGATGGAGGAATACTCTACGCAGAGAGCATAGAAGCAAAACCAGCATGCGAATCGCGTTCAAAAAACGCAATCAAAACCCCCAACCCCGCAGCATACCAAGCGATTTGAAGGGGATCGGTGAGGTGTTCTGCTCCTGCGCTGCATGGTTATCACAGATCAAACGTTGTGGAAAGAGCCTTTTTTGCAAACTGGCTGGCCTTCTCTTGGGAGCCGAGCGAATCCACCGTTGTGGCGCTTGAGCTTCTTTTGTGTGAACAAGGCTCTTGCATCGAGGCGACAGATAGGGTACTTGCGCCAAGCCTGAGGGTGTTTGGGATGTTGGCTTGATGGATAGTCGGCGTATTTGGGTGGATGGTTGTGCGAGGTGAAGAATGTCTTTTGCCAGACAAGTCTGGGCATTGTTGAAGAAAGATCTGCGCTTGGAGTGGCGAAGTCGTGAGATGCTTACGACGATCTTTTTCTTTACATTTTTGTCGTTGTCGGTGTTTGGCCTTTCGCTGCAAGCGAGTCCAACGGTGCAACGCCAAGTGGTGAGTGGTTTGTTGTGGGCGACGTTGGCGTTTGCAGGAACCCTTGGGATGGGGCGTTTGTACGCTGCCGAATTGGAAGAGGGGGCGTTAAACGGTTTGCGGATGGCTCCTGTTGCGTATGAGGCGATCTTTTTAGCCAAGCAGATGTCGTTGTTGTTGTTTCTGTTGAGTTGTGCGTTGTGGTCGGTGCCGCTGGCGGCTTTTATGTTCCAAGCGGATATCACGATGCTTTGGCCTGATCTGATCCCGATCATGCTGCTTGGTTTGTGGGGGTTTTCGATCATCGGTACGTTGATGGCGACGTTGTTGCTGCATGCACGGTTTCGGGAGGCGCTTTTACCTTTGTTGTTCTTGCCGTTGGTGTTGCCGATCTTGATCAGCGGAGCACGAGCAACATCCGAGCTTTTGGGCGTAGCAGGGCTTCCGCAAACCGCTTTTTGGGTGCGCGGCTTTCTGCTGTTTGATTTGCTGTTTTTCATCCTCGGCCTTTGGCTGTACGCTCCCCAACTGGAGCAATGAACCGCGCATCCGGTCTTTCGGGCCATCCTGTGACGAAGAGCCAAAAAGACTTGACAAATCGTTTGGGTTCTGCAAAAGCAATCCATCCCTCTGGGTGCGTTCAGAAGAAATGTCTTCTCCTTCGATAAAATCATCTCGCTGGATAGACCTTCGTTTTGCCGTGAATTTTGTTTTGACCCTCGCGCCCTTTGGCGAGATGAATCTCCTTTTGGATGTTGCGCACCTCGCGCAAAAAAGATGTAGGAACCCACATCATGAAGCTTGCGTTTCGCAGTATTGTTCTTCGCGTCTCTTTGTTTACGATGGGCCTTTGGCTCCTCAACTGCGCCATCATCAGCGATCCTCCCGTCCAAAATTGCGGTCCCGGCTACACCTTGACCTCCAAAGGTTGTGAATTAACCGCCGCCATCTGCAACCCCGATTGTCCCGCCGATCAACGCTGCGTCGACGGCAAGTGCGTGGACCGTTATCCAGACAGCAACACCATCGCTTGTGCTACACCTTGCGAAGCTGGGTTCTTTTGTGATGAAAAGCTCGGTCGTTGCGTCTCCGTCGAAGGCTGTAAGTCGGCCTGTCCCCAAGGATACACTTGCTTCCGTGGAAGCTGTGTTCTTCGCGTCGAATGTAATCCGCCTTGCCCGCAACTCGGCTATATCTGCGACAACGGTTTGTGCAAACGCATCTGCGCACCCGAATGCGCCAACGGCGAAGTTTGCGTCGATGGTGTCTGTCAAAAACGCTGCAACCCCGATTGCACCAAAGGCCAATTTTGTCAAAGCGGTACATGCCGCACCCTCCAAGATGCCGACAAAGACGGCTTTACCAACGACCGTGATTGCGACGACAACGACCCCGCACGCAATCCCAACGCCACCGAAGTTTGCAACGGAAAAGACACCAACTGCGACGGTCTTGTCGACAACATCGCACCCAATCCTTGCTACGAAGGTGCTTCGGGAACGCTTGGACGGGGTGAGTGTCGTGCGGGACTGACTTCGTGCAAAGACGGCAAACCGATCTGCCTCGGCCAAGTCATCCCTGCTACCGAGACTTGCGACAAAAAAGACAACGACTGTAACGGCCTCGTCGACGATGGGATCACCTGCCCCTGATCTCTTTCCCTCACGCTCCGTACCTCCCGCCCCGATACTCCGCCCTCCACACCAAACAAACGAGTCCCGATACTCCGACCTTTATAGCAAACAGACGAGTCCCGATGCTTCGACCTTTACCGCGAAACCAAAAGAACAAGCCACGTTTCCGTCGTCGTTCTTGATTCCAAGCGGATCTCGGCGTACAACCATAGGACTTACGCGGTGGCTTTGTTGGATGGGGCGAGGCACCAAACTTCGGAAGGGAAGCTTTGCCCCCGTGGCTCCGCATCGGCGGGGTGAATTTGGAACGAATCGGTTTGTGGGAGGAATTATGGAGATGCGCGCTGTTTTTTGGACAGGATGGCGTTTAGCGATCCTCGCGTTGTTGTGTGTTTCTTTGGCTTGTGAAACCAAACCCCCGGAGCCGGCATGTGTGCGAAATGGCGAATGTACCAACATTGCGCAGCGCTGTGACACAACGACCGGAAAGTGCGTGGATATCGAGTGTTCAACCGCCGCTGATTGTCGTGAGGGATGGCGTTGTGATGCAAGCAAAAAGCGTTGCGTCAACAACACCTGCCAAGTCAACAGCGATTGCCCAACGGAACAACGCTGTCGGCAATCCCGTTGTGAACCTCGCCCTGAGTGCGAAACGGACGCCGAATGCTCCGATGCCACCAAGCCCAAATGCCGCCAAAACAAGTGCAGCCCCGAATGTACCCAAGACACCGAATGTACCGACACCACCAAACCCAAGTGCCAAAATAATCGCTGTTTCCCACCGAACACCGAATGCCTTGAAAACAAGGATTGCGCCGACACCACCAAACCCAAATGCTTGCGTGCAAAGTGCCTTGCCACCGATGGTTGCGAAAGCAATGACGACTGCAAAGACCCAAGCAAACCGCTTTGCCTCACGCAACGCTGCGCCGAAGACAATCGGCCCAAAGAAGGCCAAGCCTGTGATCCTCAATCCAAACCTTGCGCAGAATCGATGGTTTGTTACAAAGATACTGGCGCAACAGACAGCCTCTGCCGCCTCAAGTGCTTGACTTTCCAACCCCAATGCTCCGCGACGTTCGCTTGTCGTCAACTCCAAGGAAACGAGGGCGTCTGCCTCCCTCGCAACGGTGGAAAACAGCCCGGGGAGTCCTGTGACGCCGCTCCTTGCGAACGCGATCTGTTGTGCGTCTCTTGGAAAGCAAAAAAAGTCTGCTCGCTCCCATGTGATCCTGCTCGTTCGCGTTGTAGTCCGGGCGAAGAATGCTATGAGACCAACGAAAAGCAATTCTCTTGTGTCGAAGAACGCGATCCCTGCGGACCCGGGCGGCCTTGCGCGGACGGATTTCTCTGCAACAACGGACGTTGTGATCCGCCTCTTCCTTGCGAGAGACTCAAATGCGCACAAGACGAGATCTGCGAAACAGGCCGCTGCCGCAAAAAACGCTGCCCCACCGAAGTTGTTTGCCCTGCTCTTTACTCTTGCAACACCACCACAGGGCTTTGCGAACCCCCCCCTGTCGATGATCCTCCTTGCGCAGCTTGCGATGCTACGGGGACTTGCGCCAATCCCACTTCTGTGTGCCTTGGTGGACTCGGAAATACGCCTGACGATCGGTTTTGCATCGAGCGCTGTGACAGCGGATCTTGCACGGATTCCAAAAACTTTGAATGTGTTCGCATCAACCTCACAGGCGGAAGTTGCGTCTCTGGACAATGCGCTTCGGGATTCACCTGCGACACCACCCAAAATACCTGCGTGCAAAACAACATCCCCTTTTGTTTGCCTCTGATCGGCTCCTGCCGAAACAAGTGCAAAGGCGTCACATGCACACAACCCCAACAAGTTTGTGTTCCCGCCTCAGGGACCTGCCTTGTTCCGAGCAGCAAAAAACTGTGCGATCCTTGCGCAAACGCCCTTGAATGCGGCACTGCCAAAGATCTCTGCTTGACCTATCCCAACAATCTCGGCTCCTTTTGTGGACAAGATTGCAGCGCTGCCACCTGCCCTGTGGGTTATCAGTGCTTTAGCGTCGGAAACAACCGACAATGCGCTCGTGTCAGCATCCAAGGCACGATCATCGCCTGCCCTGCCTCTCCTTGACCTTTCTGTTCGCCGATCCTCCCGATTTCATCCCAAACGAACCCGTTCTGGATCAGACTTCCGCGATTCTTCTCTTGGCGCGGGATCTTTTTTCGGATGACGATGTTTGTTTCTCCCCAAGCCATCGCGTTCTTGGATCTGCCTCTTGCGTATTGCTAGACGTCTTCTCTACACTACGGCAGATTATTCTTGATGATCGAACCCCACCCATAGGCCGCAACACGGCGCGCTTTGAGGGGCTTTTTTTCTTTTGTAGTTTCTGCGCACAACGCTGTCTGCGATGCAAGCGATACGCGCCTCCGTCCTCACCACCCCCCAAAGCACACGATGGGAGAAAGCTATGCTGATTGCTTTGATCGAAGACGATCAGGATCTCAACCTGCTCTTCACCAACTTTCTCCAGATCGAAGGCTATCAAGTCGCTTCTTTTGCTTGCGGAGAGGACTTCCTCACCACTCTCCAAAAAGACAACGAACGCTATGCCCTCGTCCTTTGCGACTACATCCTGCCCGCTCAAAATGGCTTCCAAACCTATCTCAGCGCCCGTAAAATCGGGCTGCATTGCCCGTTCCTTTTGATGACGGCTTTTGGCAACTTCGACGTGGCCGTCCAAGCCCTGAAATCCGGCGTCGCCGATTATGTCCTCAAGCCCGTCTCTCGCGAAGAACTCTTGCGCAAGGTCAGCGCTTACATCGAAAAGCAAACCCTCGAAGAAGAGGTTTTGTTTAACCGACTTGGACGCACCATCATCGCCCGCAGCCCACAGATGCAAGAGATCTTGCGCAAACTGTCTCGCATCGCCCGTAGCAAGGCCAGTATCTTGTTGACTGGTGAAAGCGGAACGGGAAAAGAAGTGCTCTCCAATATGCTCCATGAATGTTCGCAACGCAGCGAACAAGGCCGGTTTGTCGGCGTTAACGTCTCCGCTATCCCCGAAACCTTGTTTGAAGCGGAGTTTTTTGGCTATCAAAAAGGCGCATTTACCGATGCCATCCGCGATCACGACGGATACGCTCGCCTTGCGGATGGTGGCACCCTATTCATGGACGAGATCGGCGACCTCTCGCTGACTTCTCAAGCCAAGCTCCTGCGCTTGCTCGAAGAACGCAAAGTCCAACCCCTCGGAGCCAAAAAAGCCTATCCTGTCGACTTTCGTCTGATCGCCGCGACTCACCGCGATCTCCAACGCCTTGTCAAAGAAGGGGCCTTCCGTGAAGACCTCTACTACCGCCTCGCCGTGATCTCCGTCGAGATCCCGCCTCTGCGCGAACGCCCCTCCGATATCGTCCCCCTTGCCCGCCATCTCCTCGAAGATCTCGCCCGCGAAGAATCCATCGACGTGATCGACTTTACACCCCAAGCTCAAGAAAAACTCTTGTCCTACGCATGGCCCGGCAACGTCCGCGAACTCAAAAACCGCGTCCACGAAGCACTCCTCGCCACCGAACAAAGTTGGATCGATGCCCACCACATCACCCTCCCCGAAGATCCCCTCGCCAACGATATGCCTCTTTCCTACGAACGCGCCAAATCCAGCTTTGAACGCCGTTATATCACTTATCTCCTGCGCATCACGCGAGGCAACATCAACCGCACTTCTGAGATCGCTGGCATCTCACGCAAAGCCATCTACGATATGATGAAACGCCACGACCTTCATCCCGATCAGTTCCGCTCTTAAGAAAGCAGCGCTTCGAGGCGAGGCATCACTGTTTTGAGCGGTAGATCGAGGCGCAAAGAAGCGTGGGGATCGCCTCGTGTTGCGCCGAGATTCACGATGGCTACGGGCTTTTCTTGCTCGGCGGCTCCTTTCACAAAGCGATAACCCGAATAGACCGTGAGCGAGGAACCCAACACAAGCAGCGCATCGGCTTGTCCGACGATATCCCATGCTGCTTGGACAACCTCTTGTGCGACATTCTCGCCAAAGAAGACGACATGGGGTTTGAGGGGACCGTGGCAACGCAAACAATTCACCATCTCAAAGCTATCGTAGGCTTCTTGAGGCAGATCGACGTCACCGTCGGGGGCGATCGAGAGGACTTCTGCGTGCCATGCTGCGTTGCACTCGGCTAGACGGGCCTGCACATCGTCGCGTGGTTCAAACAAACCGCAATCAAGACAGCGAACGTCGGCGAGTGCGCCGTGAAGCTCGATGATCCGAGATGACCCTGCTTTGTGATGAAGCCGATCGACATTCTGTGTGATCAAGCCCGCCATTCGGCCTTGTTGTTCAAATCGGGCCAATATCTGATGCGTGAGATTCGGTTCTTTGTCACGAAACTTCGGCCAACCCACAAAGCTGCGTGCCCAATACCGCCGACGTGCCGACAGATCGCGCAGAAAGTGGTTGTATTGGATGGGGTTGCGCTTGCGCTTGAGGCTCTCTTCGCTCCGATAATCGGGGATCCCTGAATCTGTGCTGCACCCTGCTCCTGTGAGGATCGCGATGCGTCGGCCTTGGAGCCACGTCACAAGTTCTTGGGCGCCCTCTGCTGCGCGCTCGTGGTTGTAATAGCGAAGGGCTGGTATGCCTTCGTATCCTGTCGGTAGATGGGGGGGGTTGGCAAACGGATGTGGGGGAGAGTGGGGGGGAAGATGGGGCATTATTGCACTTTGAAGGTTCGGCTTGGGGAGTTGGCGTTGCTGTCGGCTTTGTTGTCGGCGGGGTTTTTGCTGAATGCGTTGACGCTCCAGCTATAGGTGCGGGTGGGATCGAGGGTCGGACCGCCGTATTGGACGGTGGTTTCTTTGGTGACGGCGGAGCGCCAGACTTGGTCGTTGGCGGCGTTGCGGATCACCACTACATAAGCGGCTGCGTCTGGAACGGCTTTCCATGAAAAAGACAGGTTGCTTGCGGCGACAGTGGCGTTGTTGTCGGGGGATACGGGTTCGACTTGGCTCAGCAAGAGGTCAGACACGCGGATGCTGGAGGGGTTTTGGCTGTAAAGATCATCAAAGTCCACAGCCAGAACGGTGTAGCTGTAAGGCTTTCCGACTTCGGCTGCGGTGTCTTGGAAGAACAAGGGGCCTTGGGCTTTGTGATCGAGCAAGCGAGAGATGGCCTTGTTGGGGTCGCGGTCGGTTCCGGTGAACTGCTCGTCTTGGCCTTCTTTGCGGAAGACATAGTAGCCTTTGATATCGATCTCTTTGTTGGGCTGCCAAAGGATGGTGATGCGGGGGGATTCTCCCGCAAGGTTTTCTGCGCGGATCGTCAAACCTTCGGGGGGCTTGGGTGGCAATATGTTCTTGGTCTTGGCGGGGACAGCGATACTTTTAGAGCCTTCTTGTTCGGCTTGACCGGGAACCTTGCGCACGGCAGCGATCTTATAAAAGAATTCGACTTCGTATTTTCCGCCGGGAAGCACGTTGCGGTCGAAGAACTGCAACTCCGAGCCTTCATAGACTTTTTCGCTGAACGCCCCGTCTCCTTTGGTATCACGGAAGATGCGGTACAAAGTGACGGTTTCGTCGGCGTGTGCGTCCCACGACAACACGATCACGCCTTCGATATTCAGTTCGAGATTGGTCTTGAGTCCTGTGGGGGCCGTCGGTGGGGGGGGAGGACCACAAGCAGCCATCATCAAAGATAGAATCAAAGCAGCCAACATTCCTACACGAGTCCGTTTCATATTCAACACTCCTTCACGTTTCCAAAAGCGCCATCGCACAAAGCAAGCGATGGAAGAGGAGCCTTTGCGCCTTTCGCTCTTGAGGACGCCTACAAAAACAGCACAAACAACCTACAACAGCAAGGGCCGATGCGCAAAGATCCTTCGCCCTGCTTCTTGATCGAACGACGGGGATCTTGGGCACGGGGGCTTGATTTGGGAATAGGGGGAGCAACATATCTTGGGCGGGGCGAGCAGAGGGCGCAACAAAAGAGGCGGGAGAAGTCGGGCGGGGTGGATTAGGGGTTATGAACGATGATCTCGGCACCAAGGGCTTTTGCGCCTTGACCTGCAACGAGTCCTTTCGCAAACACCGTGTAGATCTTGCCTGCGTCCACTTTGATGCCGTTGAGGGGCAGAACGACGGTGCCGCCTTGGTTCAGCTTGACTTCGAGGTCATAAGTGCCAGCATCGACGGGTGTAAAGGGCGAAGCATCTTTGAATTTGCTGTTGGTAAAGAGGTTTGCGCCACCTTTGAGGGCGACATCGACAGCGGGTGCATCGGGCGAAAGGTGGACAAAGCGGATGTGGGCCTTGCCTGCGGCAGGAGCGGTCAGATCA
>CAUJFU010000066.1 GCA_963169055.1 Myxococcota bacterium | reverse complement strand
GGCCTGAACGGACGGGGCACCCAGCGTTGGCCGTTGCATCGCGCCTGTGCGCGAAAAGATGCTCGGTTGTGGAGGACGTGGCGGCTGTGGCGGCTGTGGCGGCTGTGGCGGCGGAGACAACGGTTGCGGGGATTGCTGCGGGGAGGACGAAAGCAACGGCGATGGTGGCGGTTGTGCGGATGGTGGTGGAGACGTTCGAGAGAGGGCGGGCGGAAGATGCGATGGCTGTGGAAGATGCGATGGCTGCGGAGGATACGATGGCTGCGGAGGATACGATGGCTGCGGAGATTGTGGAGGTGGAGTTCCTTCGCGCCCAAACGACGGAGGCGGCGAAGTGACAGGGCGCCCAAGTACTGGGGCAGGTTCTGACGAAGGGTAGGCAGAACGAGAGATGGTCTCTGGTGGAAAGAAACTGCCTTGGATTACGGGTGGAAGATTCGCTTGCAAAGACACAGGAGTAGGCGTTGGGGGCATCGGGGAGGCGCTTGGTGGTGGAGCCGTGCGTGGAGGCTGCGGTCGGTGAGGAGACATGAACGTGGGAATGATCGCAGAGGACTCCATCGGCAAAGGAAATTCATCACCGATGGGTTGTTCTTCTCCTGCTGCGTTGAAAAGCGGCGGGTTGTGCGGGTAGGTTGCAGAAGGACTGGGGGGAGGTGTTGCAGAAAACACAGGTGCGCTAATACTCGGTCGATTGGGCATCTCGATCGGCGGTTGAGAAACAGACAACGGAGAGGGCTGATCGTCTGTCGATCCTGAGAACGTTCCGATCTCAGAAGGCGGAAGATCGGGGACGAGCTGTGATCGGGGAACCTTTCGCCGCAAGATATTGCCCAAAAGGCGATGCGTGCGCGGCGTGAGTTCCAAAAATTGAAGTCCCATCCCTGCGGCTGCATGGGATTCTTGCGTGTACACAGCCACAACGCGACCGCGCCCTTGAAACAGCGTCTCATCGTTTGAAAGATAAAACGTAAACTCAACCAAACTACCGACAGGTTGGAGATTTCGGCTTGGTAGAAACATACCAAATGGGCTGACGTACGGCGCAAACTTACTCTGGAAGGTCTCGATATCTGCATACTTCAAGCGAACTTTGATGGAGATGTAATCCTCGTGCACGCCTGCACTCCTTATCAGAAAGGGAGTCGTACGATGCGGGGGACGGAAAAGATGCGCGCAAACAACGCAGTATCTAGCGATGTTCCTTGCACAAAACGGATCGCGTACCCAGAAACCGCGACGTTAACACAAAGCACATCGACTCGCAATCTTCGGCCCAAAACAGCCCCCCTCCCGCTCGTGTTGAATTCTAGGCTTGAAGCATTTGCGCGAGCTGTTGTGGGGCTTGCTCAAGAACTTCGTCCAACCGCGCCACATCGGGGCCTCCGCCTTGCGCCATATCAGGCCGCCCGCCGCCTTTGCCACCAAGCAACGACGCCAAAGGCCCCACAATCTTGCCCGCTGAAAGGCGCGTTTGGAGATCTTTCGACACCATGACGCACAACGCAGCTTTGTCTTTTTGCGCACCACCTAGAATCACCACACCACTCTTGAGGCGAGCGAGAAACTGATCCGCAAGATCGCGGATCGCTTTGGGATCATCCAGATCGGTGCGCAAAGATAGCACCTTGATCCCTGCGATATCTTGGGCTTGGCTCAACGGATCGCTTTGGTTTTGTCCCGACTGGGCTGCTTTCACCTTCAATCGATCCACTTCTTTTTGTAGGTTCTTGAGCTGTTGTTGCATCTTCTCGATGCGTTCGGGAACTTCCTCAACGCGACAACGCAACATCCCCGACAACGTTTGCAATTGCTCGAACCAATCGCGGCTTTGCTGATCTGCGATGGTTCCTGTGATCGCCTCGATCCGCCGAACCCCTGCTTGGATCCCTTGCTCCGAGATCACGCGCAATTGGCCGATATCTCCGCTGCGTTGTACATGCGTCCCACCGCAAAGCTCTAAAGTCGGGCCGATCCGCACCATCCGCACCGCATCGCCGTACTTTTCGCCAAACAACGCCATCGCACCCGCTTTTTTCGCATCCTCAAAACCAACCACTTCCGTTTTTGTGGGTGCGTTCTCTCGGATCAATAAGTTCACATCCTGCTCGATCTGTCGGATCTCTTCGGGCGTGATCGCTTCGTAGTGCGCAAAGTCAAAACGCAGCCGCTCAGGAGACACCAACGAACCTGCCTGACGGACGTGTTCGCCGAGATGCTTGCGCAACGCCCAATGCAGCAAGTGGGTTGCGCTGTGATTGCGGCGGATATCGCTGCGCCGGCCATGCTCCACTTCAAGCGTCGCATTCTGGCCCAACTGAACGACACCCTCGACCACTTCGCCTGTGTGAGCAAACAGATCAGGCAACGGCTTTTGGGTATCTGTGATCCGAATCGTCCCACTCTCCGTGATGATCGTTCCTTGGTCACCGACCTGACCGCCCGACTCACCATAAAACGGCGTCTGATCCACAAACACCGTCAGCGTTTGGCCTTGCGTCGCTGTTGCCACGCGCTCCCCTTGAACCACCATTGCGCGGATCGTGGATTGTGCAGCCTCAGCCTCATACCCCAAAAAGACCGTCGGTCCGACTTCTTTGAGCACTTCTTGGTAGATCTCTTGGCTGTGCGTGTCTGCGCCTTTCCAAGAAGCCTGACCGCTTTCTTGTTGCTCTTTCATACAACGCTCAAAGCCCTGTTCATCCGAAGCAAAGCCATGTTCTGCACCAATCACACGCGTAAGATCGGGAGGGAAGCCGTGTGTATCATAAAGACGGAACAAGACTTCGCCCGGGATCTCGGTCGCGCCTTGCTTTTGAAGCTGCGCCATCTCTTCTTCAAGCAGCTTCAAACCTCGCTCCAGCGTGTTGCGAAATCGTTCTTCTTCGCGCTGCACCGCTTCCACGATCGTCCGCTTTTGCTGCTGTAGCTGCGGGTAGATATCTTCCATCTGCCGCACCACTTCCTCACACACACGATGAAAAAACGCTTCTTTGTAGCCCAAGCGATCCCCGTGTCGAATCGCCCGCCGCATGATCCGACGCAACACATACCCACGGCCTTCGTTGCTTGGCAACACGCCGTCTGCAATCAAAAAAGCCGTCGATCGGGCATGATCCGCCACGACACGCATCGACACATCGTCTGCATTGTCTTGGCGGTATTCTTTGCTTACACCGCTCGCGATCTTGTCGATCAACGGCATAAACGCATCTGTTTCATAGTTGCTTGGCAAGCCCATCAACGCCATCGCGATCCTTTCCAAACCCATCCCCGTATCGATCGCTGGCTTCGGCAACGGCTTGTATTCTCCGCTTTCTTGGCGATTGAACTGCATGAACACAAGGTTCCACACCTCCACATATCGGCCTGTATCATCCGCAGGTGTACTATCGGTCACCCCGGGCGGATCGTATTGTGGACCCCGATCAAAGTGGATCTCCGAACAAGGCCCACACGGGCCTGTGTCACCCATCGCCCAAAAGTTTTCCTTGCTTCCAAGGCGTTGCACACGCCCCGCAGGAACCCCCATTTCTTCCGTCCAAATCGCAAACGCCTCTTCATCCGAAGGAATGCCCTCTTCCCCCGCAAACACCGTCACCCACAAACGCTCTTTGTCGATCCCTAGCTCCAACGTCAAAAACTCCCAAGCATAGCGAATCGCTTCCCGCTTGAAATACGCACCAAAAGAAAAGTTCCCCAACATCTCAAACAGCGTATGATGCCGAGGGGTAAATCCCACATTCTCCAGATCGTTGTGCTTTCCACCCGCACGCACACAGCGCTGGCACGACACCGCCATCTCATACGGCGCTGGCCGCACTCCCGCAAAAAAGTCCTTGAATTGGACCATTCCGGCATTCGTGAACAACAACGTTGGATCGTCCGCTGGCACCAGCGAAGACGACGCAACCAACGCGTGACCGCGCTCTTGAAAATAAGAAAGAAAACGCTCTCGGATCTCTTTGGCACTTCGAGGGGACGGCTTGCTGGATGATCTCGACACGGGCTAACATCCTTTCTTTTGGCTTGACGCAAAGAGGTTTCTAGGTAAGAACCCTCCTGAAAACTTGGCGCGAAACTATAATCCGAAGCAGTCGCGCTTGCAACCGCTTCGTTTCCTTGTAGGACTTACGCCCTTGGTGAAGTCGGGTGGGGTTTCACCCCACACCCCACGAGAGGGCGAAGCCCTCTTGACCCCGTATCGGCGGAACAAACGGACGTTTTTCACGCAAACGACGGCTCCGCTCGAAGCCCCGCAAACACGGGTTTTTTGTCAACTGCGTCACTCCTTTCCTTGGATGAGATCGATGGACACAAAAGAAAAACACTGGATGGTTTCAACCGAACAACACGGCACACGCCTTGACGTCTTCTTGGCACAATGCGATCCGATGCTCTCTCGCAACGAAGCCCGCCGTCAGATCGATGCTGGCTCGATCTGGATCAATGGCCGCCGCAGCCGAAAGATGTCTCGCTACATGCAAAAAGGTGAGCGCGTCACTTTGCGCCCTGAACCTCTCGCTCAACAGCCCGCTTCTTCCGCCACTACAAAACAGACCGCATCTTCCGAAACTTCCGCTACCGCAAAACAGCCCGCTACTTCCGAACCTTTCGCTGCTGCAAGACAACCCACGACTTCCGATGCCGCAAAACAAATGAAACCAACGGATGATTCGAGTGATTCGAGTGATTCGAGTGATTCGAATAATTCGAATAATTCGGATATCGCGCAAGCTTCCTCGGAGCACACAGAAACACACCGCGACGTGTTTCCTTTGGCTGTGCCTTCTCCTTCACGCAGCAAGACGCCATACGATGCTTCTGTGTTTGGTGAGGCTCCTAATTTTTTGTACGTAGACCGCCACATGGCGATCCTCAACAAGCCCTCAGGAACGCCCGTTGAACCCACGCCCAACGAAGATCTCCGCACCTGCTTGCGCCAAGTCGAAGCGTGGCAACGCGCACGCGGTGTCCATCCCAAAAAGCAATACGCCACCGCAGCGCATCGCCTTGATGCGGGTGCATCGGGCGCTGTGGCCTTTGCCCTCAGCAAGACCGCAGCCCGCGTTCTTTCCGCACAATTCGCCCAACACACCGCACGCCGTATCTATTGGGCTGTTGTGGTCGGCTGCCCCGACCCCGAAAGCGGCACATTGCGCGATCACATGGATCACACCGGTCCCGGACTCAAACGCAGCGTGGTCCCTTCCAACCAAGGAAAACTCGCCGTCACCGATTACCGTGTACTCGAACGCCTCGGACCCGCCTCGCTGATCGAGATCCGCCTACAAACGGGCCGTACACACCAGATCCGCGTACACTTCGCACACATCGGACACCCGCTTGTCGGCGACTGGATGTACTGCCCGACCGAAAAAGCACTGCTTTGCCCTCCCTCCAAACGCCTCTTGCTGCACGCCCGCGAACTCACGCTCACCCACCCCAATGGAACCGATATCGCCGTCGTCGCCCCCCTCGATGACGATTTCACCGCTTATCTTGACGCCCTTCGTGCTGGAATGTAGGGTTCGGTCGATGCGGCAAACGATGCACAGACAACACAGTGGAGCAAACAGGCTCCGCACCAAACCGCTGTTTTGCTTGATCTGCGCCCTTTCGTGTTGCCTTTGCTCGTGTGTAACCTCCCTCCATACATAGAAGATCTTTGCCAATCGAAACCAAGGCATCACACTTGCCTTTTGCTCAATGCACCTCAACATGCCGATGGAAGGACGTCATGCCAAATACACCACTTCACTCACATTCACCCACACGCTGTCTTGCCCGAACAAACGGACGGATGCGTTCGTTGTCTTTGTTTCTCTCTGTCCTGCTATTCGGCACCTTCTCTAGCCATCGCATCCACGCCCAACAAACATCGGACACCAAGCCCGCCTTCCAAACCAAACGTTGGCGCGGCTCGATCCTCCGAAAGAAACCTCCAACCGCCCAACGCCCCTCCCCTTCCAAACGCCGACTGCGCTGGCTTCCCACAATGGGCTGTAGCCCCACATGGCCTTGCCAAACCACCAAGCCCCAACCCACCAAGTACACCCTCGAACAATTGCTGCTCTTGGCCTACCGCAACAATCCGATGATCGCGGGCGCACAGGCCCGTCTTGAAGCCATGAAAGCCCAAAAAGACGAGGCCCTTTGGGCCGGCTGGTGGCCTCAAATGCAAGTGATCGGCCTGATCGCCCCAACACCTCCTGCACGCGGAAACGCCGTCAACAGCGATACTCCCATCCCCCAATCTTACGGATGGTTCGATCAATACGGCGTGATGACACGCTTTGAGCTTTCGATGATCTGGCCTGTGTACACCTTCGGAAAGATATCACTCTACCAAAAAGCCGCTGATTCGGGCGTTCGCATCGGTCAAGCCAATGTCGAAGTCGAACGCGATAAACTTGCGCTCTTGCTTAAAAAGGCTTACTACGGCCTACTCGCCGCCAACGATGGCCTTACACTAATCGACGATATGGAAGAATACATCGACCAAGCCAAAAAGCGCGTCAAAGAAAAAACCGATCAACTCAAGATCCAAGTCTACGCCGCCGAACTCAGCGCAGAACGCATCAAAGCCGAAACAGGCCGCGAACTGGCTCGCTCCGCTCTCGCCCGACTGACGGGCATCTCCAACTCTGAAACGCTCCAACTCCAAGCCGAAGAACTCCCCGAACCCGCCACCAAGCTGCTCTCCCTCAAAGAATACCTAGAACATTCCAAGCGCCATCGCCCCGAACTTCAACTGCTCCAACACGCCCTCGACGCCAAGCGTTCCCTCCTCGAAGTCCAACGCCGCGCATGGACTCCTGACTTCTTCTTGATGGGCTTTTTTCGTGGGGCCTACACCTCCAACGCCACCGACCAGTTCTCGCCTTTCGCCTATGACCCCTTTAACTTTCTTGACGGCGGCCTCTTGCTTGGCGTGCGCATCAACCTCGATTTCCCCGTACAGATCGCCCGCACCCGCAAAGTCGAAGCCGAATTCAACGAGTTCCAAAGCCAAGAGCGCCTCGCTCATCTCGGCATCTCACTCCAAGTCGAACAACACTACCGCGAATCCTTCGCCGCCCAAAGAACCGTCGCCATCCTCGACAAAAGCCGCAAAGCCGCCAACCAATGGCTCTCCAAAGTTATGATCTCCTACACCTCCGGCCTTGTCGAAACACGCGAGATCACCGAAGCCCTCGGAGCCTTTGCCAAAAGCCGCTCGGGCTACATCCAAGCCTTGCTCCAATACCACAACGCTGCCTCCGAGCTTTCCCGTTCTGTCGGCGTCGATATCACCCGACTCAAACCCCCTACATCTTCCGCCCCAACCACACGCGGAAGAGCCATCGCGGCCCCCTAGCCGCCCAACCCTACACCACGGAGTTGTGTCATGCTCTCTATCCTACGCATCCTTTTTCTTGGCCTTGTCCTTGGGCTTCCTCTATCGGCTTTTGCCTCCACACAAGAACCCTTACAGCTACTCAAAGATACACAAAAAAAGCTCAAAGCCATCTTGGATCGCAAGATCCCCAAAGAAGACAAAAAAGCCCGCGAAGCCCGCGACAACGAAATAAAATCTCTCTTTCGGCCTTTTTTTGATTTTAAAAAACTTGCCCAAAAAGCCCTCCAAACCCACTGGGACAAGCTCAAACCCGAACAACACTCCGAATACCTCTTCTGGCTCGAAGCCCTCCTTGAAAATGTCTCCAGCCAAAATATCAACCCCGAAGAAGAAGAAAACGCCGACGAACCCCAGATCCAATACAAAAAACAAACTTTCCAAGACAACAACACCAAAGCCACCGTCTTTACAGAAGTCCGCGTCCCCCGAAAAAAGAAAACAGGCAGCACTCAAAAACGCTGGCGAAAAATTACCGTCAATTGGCTCTTCTACCGCAACAACAACAAGTGGATGGTCGAAGACTTAATCACCAACGAAGAAAGCCTCGCTGAAAATTACCGCGAACAGTTCGACAAAATCATCAGCAAACACTCCTTCGCCGAACTGATCAAACGCCTCCAAAAACAAGTCAACAAATTACGCGACAAAGACGGACTCCCCGCCCTCTCCTACACCCCCAAAACCTCTTCCCCCGAATAATCCGAAATTTCTGTTGTTGTGTGGGCATATCCGTTCGCTGCTCTATGTCCCGATACACGGGCGGTTCGCGAACCGCCCCTACGCAAACATTGCCTTGCATCGCAGACGATATGTCCGAGTGTTCGCCCCCTGTGGCTGCCCAAGAACAGGGTGTCTACAGCGAATTGCGCCTACCCCCCGATCACACTTCTCTCGGATATCGTGTCATTCGACCGATCACACGTTGTCTTTGTCGTCCGAAGATCCGCTCTCTTCGCCATCAGGCCCCTTTAACTTACGAAGCAATGTGTTTCGACCGATGCCAAGGACTCTTGCGCACTCGGTACGGTTTCCGTTGTAGCGTTGAAGCAAAAATTGGATGTAGCGATTCTCCAATTCCCGTAGCGTCGGCTCGTCCTCGAAAGGATGCGCGGGCATCGACACACGCGCAGGGGGCGTCGTTGGCGCAAGCAACGCAGACGCAGCAGACGAGATACCCCGCAAAAACACCTCTTCTTCTTGATGCCCGACAGCAAACGGATGCTTGGCTTCGACCTCTGGGTCTTCGAGGCTCGGAAGCGTCAAGCTTTGCAACGTGATCACGCCATCAGAGAAGATCACTGCGGATTCAAGGCAGTTTTCCAGCTCGCGCACGTTCCCGGGCCAATCATACGAAAGCAAGCGTTGAAGGGCTTCTGGAGAGATCATGCGTACATCCCGATGGTGCCGACGCGAAGCCGCATCAATAAAAAAGTTGATCAAACGAATCAAGTCGTCTTTTCCGCGTGAACGCAGCGGCGGCATCTCGATCTGCACGACCCGCAGGCGATAATACAGATCTTCTCGAAAACGTCCCGCACGCACAAGCTGCTCAAGAGGCCGATTGGTCGCCGTAATAATGCGGATATCCGCTTTTTGCCGCTGCGACCCGCCGACGCGATGGTATGTGCGTTCTTGCAACAACGTCAGCAGCTTTCCTTGCATCAACGGAGGAAGATCGCCGATCTCATCGAGAAACAACGTCCCTCCCGAAGCCATCTCGACCTTCCCTTTGTTGCTTGTATGTGCGCCTGTGTATGCGCCGCGTTCGTGACCAAACAGCTCGTTCTCGATCAGTCCTTCGGGCAATGTCGTACAATCCACTTGAATAAACGGGCCGCTGTGCCGCAATGAATTGTGGTGCAGCGCCCGCGCCACAAGGCTCTTTCCTGTGCCGCTCTCTCCACGCAAAAGCACCGTGGCATCGGTAGGAGCGACGCGACGGATCATCTGCAAGATCTCTCGCATCGAGGCCCCCTGCCCCACAAACATATTGATCCGATCCCCCAACGGCAGCGGATCAACAAGGTCTGTTGCGTCAAGGTCGATGGATGGGACCTGTTCAGAGATCGGCAGGTAGTTGGGCGCGTGTCCTATCGTCGTATCGCGCAACAACGCGGAGACTTCTTCAGCAAGCAACGCAAAACGCTCTTCGTCTGTTGCCGTAAAGATCCCGTTCTTTTTATTCAGAAATTGCACCACGCCGATCAGTTTCTTTTGCGCATCGTACAGCGGACCTGACAGCATCGAAAGCGTGGTGTACCCCGTTTTTTGATCGACTTGTTGCCAAAATCGCTTGTCTTCTTGGCAGTACGGGATATTGACGAGCGCCCCCGTCCGCGCCACATACCCCGCGATCCCTTGATCAATCGGCACGCGGATCTCTTTCATCTCAGGAAGATGCGCCGCCACGCTGATCAACTCGCTGCCTTGGGGGTTTAACAAAAAAATACTCGCCCGATCCGCTTCCAACATCGTCGCCATCTGATCCACGATGCTCTGCAACAACCGATCGGCCTGTAGTTCTTTGCGTAACACCGCCCACAATTCTTTGTGTAGGGCATTCATACGAAATTCCCTTGTTTTCTCTAGAGTTGACTCGCTGTGGACGAGGCGTCGCAGCGCGTTTGTGTGCTATGTGTGCGCAGCCATCGCCCACCTGTCAAGGGGACGGATCCTTCGATTCCATGGTTTCAAAAAGTCGCAAAAAACGCGGAGATCAGCGCGGAGGGAGGAAAGAGATAGCCAACTTAACGCGATAGCAAGAAAACTTCACATCATGATCCGACACAATGGATTGGGAGTTACACAGTTGCCCCCAAAAAAAGCCGTGTTCGCAACCGTCCAAGCGAGAGCGTCGTTGCTTTGAAAACAGTGATCTGTTCGCCCCTCACGGGGTCAAGGGGGCCGCGCTCCCTTGCGGGGCGTGGGGCAGCGCCCCACAAAAACAGTTCAACTGCGTAAGTTATATC
>CAUJFU010000065.1 GCA_963169055.1 Myxococcota bacterium | reverse complement strand
AACTGCGTAAGTCCTATCAGATAGGAGTTACGCAGTTGCCAAAAAAAGCCGTGTTCGCACCCGTCCACGCGAGAGTGTCGTTGGTTGGAAAAACAGCGATCTCTTCGCCGATACGGGGTCAAGGGAGCCGCGCTCCCTTGTGGGGTCTGGGGTGAAACCCCACAAAATAAAGTGAAACTCCACAAAAAAAACCGCGATGAACGCCGTGGGGTGCTGCATCGCGGTCTGTGCGTGAGAAAGAGTGGGGGTTCGTATCTACACGCTTGTGGTGCGCTTAACGTCGATCCATCCCGAAGGATGGAGGCGTTCGCGGTGGGGATCAGGCCGGGCCGAGGTTGGTGCCACCAGCGGTTTTGCATTCGGCTTCGGTTTTTTTGACCCAGCCTTGGGTTTTGCACGCGTTTTTGCCCGCGCAGTCGTGGCTGCCGTCTTTGGCACCGCAAGCACCTTGGCCTTTGCACTCGTTGATTCCGCTGCATTTGACGGATTGCGTGGTGGTATTGGTGGGTGTACCGCAAGCGGTGGTTGCGAGCAGACCAGCGACGGCAGAAGCGATGATGGCACCTTTGAATACGTTGTTCATGAGAAAAACTCCTTTTTAGATTCTTGCTGCGTAAAGAAGAAAGTGCGACGAAGCGCACGCTATCCCAAGCGTCCTCCATCGTGTGATGTGGGGTGAGTTCGCTTGGGTGATTCGTTGCATAGGTCGCGGGAGCGAAGCGAGGTGTTACGAGAAAATTGTTTTTTTTGTTTTCTTTTGCAATTCAGTCTCTTATTCTGTTGTGTAAAAGGAGCGGTGGTTGTGCGTGATCGTTGTGTGGGATCGTGGGTGTTGGTGGTGGAACTTGGTGTTGTGGGGAAGAGGGCTGTTGGTGTAAGATCATGGGGTGTGGTGGCGTAGCCCACGGAAGATGCGAGTGTTTTGGGATGTAGAGGGAGCGTGTGTGATGCGAGCATGGATCGTTGTGTGTGTGAGCGTGTGTGTGGGGTGTGTGTGGGCGTGCGAGCGTCCGTTGGTGTGCCGTGGAGGGGAGCAGTTTGTGCAGGGCCGTTGTGTGGCGGGCGACGGTGTATTGGAAGAAAGGACGCCTGAGAAGATAGAACAAGAGGGCGGAAGTGACGGGGGTTCTGAGACGATGACCCAACCGCATGGCTCTGAGCCGGAGGGGGTGGTGGAAGCTGTACCGGAGGAAGGCAGGGAGGTTTCGGTCGAAGGGAGCGTGGTTTGCCGAACGAGTGTCTCGCGTTGTCGGGACGCGCAGACGGTTGAGGTTTGCAATGCTGCGGGGGATGCGTGGGTTGCGCAACGGTGCGAGCAGGGGCGTGTGTGTACCGAAGGGCGTTGCGCGGTCGAGGGTTGTGGAGCGGAAGGAAGCGAGCGGTCGTGTTATACAGGGCCGATGGGGACGTTGGGGGTGGGGTTGTGCAAGGGAGGGACGCAACGCTGTGAGGGCGGTCGTTGGGGCGGATGCGTGGGAGAAGTTCTACCGAGGCCGGAGGTTTGCGGGAACAATCTGGATGAAAACTGCGATGGCAAGGTCGATGAGGGTTGTGTGCCTGTGAGTGCGTTGGTGGGATCGTGGCGTCGCCGCAATGAGACGGTTCCGCCCTATCGATTCCAGATCACGTTTTTGTCGGGGGGAGGCTACGAGATGTTCCACGACCAGCAAAAGATCGCGGAGGGAACGTACACCTTGCAGGGGGATCAGCTAGAGGTGTTGGATGCAGCGGGGACCAATTGCACCAAGTCGCATCCGACCCAACCCAAGGGGGTGTATCGAGTTGTTTTGAGTGGCGACCAGTTGACCATCCAAGCGGTTCGTGATTTGTGCTTTTCACGCGAAGGGTATCTGACCTTTGATCCGTGGGTAAAGATTCCTTAGTGCGTTGTTTGAGGTGTGTCATCAAGGCGATAGGATGGTGCTTTTCGCTGCGATGGGGTCGCCTTGCTCACTTTTTTGTACAATCATATCGAGGATATGGATGACCTTTCCTTCTGTACTCAAGATTCATGCGACCTATCAAGAACCTGATTATGATTGCCCGTGGCAAGCGCGCACGCCCGGGACGGGGACGGGATCGGGGATCGTCTTGCCCGATGGTTTGATCCTGACGGCTGCGCACGTCGTCGCCAACGCGACCTTTTTGCAGGTTCAAAAGACCTCGAATTCACGTCGCCAAGTCGTCCACGTCGAAGCGATCTGCCACGATGCGGATCTGGCGCTGTTGCGTGTCGAAGATGCGGCGTTTCTCAAGGATGTTCCGACGCTTTCGCTCGGTGAGCTTCCATCCTTGCGGGACAAAGTATTGGTGTGTGGTTATCCAATCGGTGGCAACGAGATATCCATTACGGAGGGTGTGGTCTCTCGTGTGGAAGTGCAGGAGTATTCGCACTCACAGCGTTCTCTTTTGGCGGTGACCGTGGACGCTGCGATCAATTCGGGAAACAGCGGTGGGCCGGTCATCCAAGACAATCAGATCATTGGGGTGGCGTTTCAATCGCTCGAAGATGCCGAAAACATCGGCGAAGTCATCCCGATGCCCGTGATCAAGCACTTTTTGGAAGCACATCGGCGCGGTGTGGAGCCGACGATCCCCGGGCTTGGAATCAGCGTGCAATACTTAGAGAACGCGATGTTGCGCAAGCATATCGGTTTGCCAGAAAACAAGACAGGGGTGTTGATCGCGGGGGTGCATTTTGGGAATTCGGGATGGGGAGTATTGCGAGAGGGGGATGTGCTGTTAGAGATCAACGGTGTGGTGTTGGACAACGATGGGACGGTGGTTTTGGAAGAGCGGTATCGCACTTCTTTTTTGGGGCTGAGCCACAAGCAATTTGTGGGGGACAAGCTGCCGTTGCGGGTGTGGCGTGAGGGGAAAGAGCAGACATTGGAACTGACGTTGCAGCCATTGCGTTATCTTGTTGCGCGTAGTCGTTATGATGTGTTGCCTTCGTATTACATCTATGGAGGGTTGGTGTTTCAGCCCTTGAGTCGGGATTATCTGTGTACGTGGGAGTACTGGCAGCAGAATGCACCGCAGGATCTGTTGGATCTGTACTTTCAAGGCTATCCAACGCCCGAATGTCGCCAAGTGATCGTGCTTTCGCACATCTTGGCGGACGAGATCAATGTCGGCTACGAGGGGATGGAGCATTCGATGATCACGCACTGCAACGGTCGTCGTCTCGGCGACCTGCGCGAGTTGATCGATGCGATCGAAAGCGCCCCGAAGTTATTGGAGTTGACCACCCGCCAGAATCTTCGGATCGTGATGGACAAGGCCGCCGCAGACAAGGCACACACGCGGCTGCTTCGTCGCTATCGCATCCATAAAGATCGTTCGGATGATCTCGCTTGAAAGACCGCTCATGTACTTTCGCAAGTGACGCTTGTGGTAGGGTTTATCTTTCGTGGATCTGGGCTGTCTGCAAAAAGGATTTGAATCGGGTGTAGGCGTCTCGTGGCAGAATACGCGGAGGAGCGTCGCCTTTCTTCCCGTGTGCCAACCAATTGCGGTAGTCGTAAAGGGCTTTCATCTGCCCGATCAAGTTCGACGTCACTTGTTTGCGGAACAATTCCAGTATCTCGCGGATCTGCCAACGCTCGGCCTTTTCTGGGAGCATCAGTGCTAACTCTCCCAGCCAAGGTTGTTGTTCTTTTTCCGCCAAGATATCGAACATTGCATCTTGGAGGTGTAGCAAAAGAGAGCGCTCAAAAGCTGCGTACAACAGCACTACCGTTGCTTCGTTAAGTTGTTCAAGTACGCTTGGCAAGGGTTTTTGGCGGAGTTCTTGGAAAGATTCAGGGCTTTCTTCAAAAGCCCTTCCGAAGAGTGTCCTGTCGTACACACGTTCGGGAGGCGGATAATGCTTCGTTGTGTTGCGGGCGAGGCGGATGCTGGCCTCTACAAAATCGTACCATTCGATAATCTCATCCATCCGATTCACTCAACAGGCCAGAGTTGTAGCAAAAGTGCTTGGAAGCTTTGTTCTGTGAGTTTTTGCGGTGTTTTGGGGTGCGTTTGATCTGTGATGTACCAGCCATCGACTTGTTTGAGAAGGATATATCGTTCGTCCTGCGTGAAGATATCTACACGTCCGTCTGCGTTGATGTACGATTTTTGTTGAGGATGAACCAATACCGCATCTTTTTCGCTAGAGCCAAGAAACAAGACCAGTCCGGGAGCTTGGTATGAACCGAAGCCCATCTCAGAAAGGCTCACGCTCTTGTCGTGGATCTGAAGGACACCGTTGTCTTGAGCCTCTTTGAGCCAAGCCTTCATTTGGTCAAGGAGCGCGTGGAGTTCTTTTAACCACGCTTGCTTGGCTTTTTCTTGTTGTTCTCTTTGCTCTTTCCGTTCCTTGAGTTGTTCGATAAACGTTGTTGTTTCCATTTCTCTGCTCTTCTTTCTGGGCGTGGGACTTCTTCTTTTTGGCTTTCGCCCTCTTTACAAGATCCGAGTTTGCGTGTGGTCTATATGCCCTATGTTCTGGGGCGTATGCAATACAACCCTACACAGGAAACTGCCGAATGCCCTATGCTCTAGGGCGTATGCAATACGCCCCTACACAAGAATCTGCCGAATCGAGACCAGCCGCCTTTCCATCTTCCACGCGAACCCAACCGCTCGGTGTCGTATGATTCCTCACAGCCCGTAACGCATCCCGTTGACCGCTAACCACTCTTTGCGTTCTTCATAGTCTGGCATCGCACGAGCCAACCTTTGCCAAAATGCCTTGCCGTGGTTTGGTTCGTGTAGATGAACCATCTCGTGAACCAACACATACTCGACGATGTTTGGAGGCAATAGGATCGTCTGCCAATGGAATTGGAGGGTGCCGTCAGGGTCGCATGAACCCCAACGGTAGCTGAGATCGCAGAGTTGTACCGCTTTTGGTTTTGCCGCCAAGCGGGGAGACCAACGTGTGGCTTGGCGCGTCAACCAAACAGTTGCATGTTCCTTGTACCACGCAACAAAAAGCTTTTTTCCTTGCGCTTGGGTGTTTTCTTTTTCTTCCTTGTTGTTTGGGTTGAGCAAGAAAGGAGTCTGCGCTTTTCTTGGAGGGCGATGGTTGTTTTCCAAGTTTGAAGGGCTTTTCAAAGCAGAATGCAACATCCGAAAGCGCCCCCCCATGAGTTTGAGCGGCTTATCTTGCTCTTCGACAAGCAGGAGTCGATAGCTGCGGCCGAGATAATAGAAACCTTCACCGTTCACGTATTCTTTTGTTGGGATGGGCTTTTGCAGTGCTGCTTGTTTTTCTAGTTTTGTGTACAGCAGGGGCAATCTGCGCGTGACCAACGCTTCGATGGTTTCGAGGCCAACCCCCACAGGCGCAGATACACAGAGTGTACCGTCTCTTTCGATCACGATATCCAATGTTTTGCGCTTTGCGCTCCGCGTCACGTGGAAAAACAAGCCAGAAAGCGAGAAAGACTCCGCGAGCGGGTGGGAGGAGACAGGGGAACCCGAAAGCAAGAGCGAAGGTTTGGGTGATGTGTAGAGGCTGGACATGGGTTGTTGGATCTCTTTCTCCTGATTTTGTAAAGGATACTACGTTCTCCGTAGCTTGGCGTCGTTGGTCTTTGCAAGTTCCATCAAAAGATCGGCGAGTTCTTCGAGTTCTCCGAGAGGGACAAGACCCTCATCATCCAGCTTCACAACAATCTCTTTACGCAAGGTCTCTTGTGCGTGAGTATTGTTCCAGAATTCCACAAGCGCAATCTCTTCTTTGATCTTTTTTACCAACGCGGCGGTCAACTTTGCCAAACACTCGATCTGCTTCTCTGAAAGGGTTGATGTTCCATAGACCTTTTGCTTGAGCCGAAAGTAAAACGGGGCGTCCGTAGGCGTGATCCCTTGCGGGAGTTCTTCGACTCCTCGGCCTCTCAGGGTTTCTCCGAGCAGCTTTTGCAGCGAGGAAGCTACAAGCTCCCAATCCCCCCGCATCTCCGCGAATAGACGTTCCAACTTTTCCGAGAGTGTTTCGTAATAGGCGGGATCTTCGTCTAGATGGATACGGATATGGTACCGCAACGCATGTTCCATCTCGCTGGCTTGAGCGCGTGGGGACTTTTGTTGGCGCACGTGCTTTTCAAAGTCAGGGTGGGTGATCTCAATGGGCGGAACCAACAACAAAGGATCGGTCGCTTGGATGTGTGCATCAAGCAACGCACGAACCTTGGCCCCGATCTCTTGGCCGATGAGTGGGCCAGCCGCTCGGTATTTGTTGTGTGCACGGGCTTGGATAAAGGCCAGTGTTTTTGCGTCTTGGAGGTAGGGCAGCCCTTCGGGTCGAGGAAGCACCAAGTCCAGTGTCTCAAAAAACTCTTTGAGTCTTGTACGCAAAAGACACCGAAGCTGTGGATCCTCAAGGGCTTCTACACAGGCATGTTGATCTTTGATGCTCAGCTTTTGCGTCTGAAAAACATCCAGTGCTCGGAGGTGACGGTCTCGGAGTTTCGGAAGCTCATCCTTGAGGCTTTGCAAAGCACCCGCGACATCTTCTCCGCTGTAGGCTTGGAGTGCGTTTTGTAAGTGATGCGCTACACCGTAGTAGTCCACCACAAGACCTGCTTCTTTTTTGTATGTGTTGGTGTTGTAAGTTCGGTTGACGCGTGCGATGGCTTGAAGCAACTCCGCTTCTTGGATGTGGCGGTCGAGGTACATGACTTGTTCGTTGGGAGCGTCAAAGCCTGTTAATAACATGGACTTCACCACCAAAAAGGCGAGGGGGTCTTCTTTTTGGCTTTCGTACTTCGTTGGATCTTGAGGCATCGCCTTCTTGAACCTTGCGATGTGCGTAGCGATTTTTGTGCGATCTGTCCATTCTTTCCAGCTAGGCTCGTCGTTATGGCTTCCTGAGATCACCGCTGCAAATTCCAATATCTTGATGCGGTCGAGAAACGGGTGGGCGCGCACGAGGAAACCCTGTTCTTTGTCAAGGCGTTCTTGCTGTTCGCTGCTCAGCGTCAACGGCTTGGCTCCCAAGCCTTGAAGCTGAGACACCAACTCCGTTTGTGCTTGCCTCCGTCCGGCGATATAGCGGATGGCGGCACGTCGGCTGACTGCGACGATCTGCGCTTTTAGACCATTCGGCAAGATGTTCTCAACATAGTGCCGCAACATATCCCGTGACTTCGCTGCGATCATCTGCTCGGACTCTGCAATATTTCCTTTGGTGGCGTACTTTGCCTTGATCTTTTCGATCTGCTCGGCGCTGTAGACGCCCAGCATACTCTCAAACACCGTATCCAAGGTTTCACCCTCCGCCACTTCTCCCTCGGACGTTCGCCCTTCGTAGAGGATCTTCACTGTCGATCCGTCTTCTTCGGATTCTTTGAGTGTATAACGGTCGATGTACTCCCCGAAGATTTGCGCGGTTTTTTTCTTGGCCCCCGTGATGATCGGTGTCCCTGTAAAGCCGATTTTTGCGCAGTTGGGCAGACTATTCATCATGTTGGCGTGGGCTGTGTTGGTGTGTGAGCGATGTGCTTCGTCGACGATCACAAGGATATTCTCGTCTTCGTTGAGGACGGGTAAGGTTTGGAATCCTTTTGGCGCCGCTTGTTTTTGGCCACTTTTCGAGGAGCTGCTTTTTGGGGGCGCAACCAAAGTCAAAGAAGGGGCGTTTCCTTCTTGTTCTTCTGCTTTTTCCGAAAAGTCCAGCACCTCGCCTCGTTCAACAAACTCTTCGTCATCCTCCGTTACCGCACCCAGATCGCGTATCCCGCTGCTTTTGCTTTCTCCACGGTAGGCTTGGATCATCGCAAAGACCAGATCGCGCCCCTCTCGTGACAAAACTCTTCTCATCTCTTCGAGGGCAGAGATCGACTTGTTCCCCTCACGTCTCGCTTTGATCACTGTCAGTGGTTCATCCGTCAGTTGTGCTGTCTCGGACAATTGCTGTTGAAGATCGATGCGATCCGTTACGACCACGATCTTAAAACAGCGCAGTCTCGCATCCGAGCGCATCTTTCGGA
>CAUJFU010000064.1 GCA_963169055.1 Myxococcota bacterium | reverse complement strand
AAGATGTTTTCGGGGTTGGAGAGCAAAAACAGCGTTTCGATGCGAGGGTCCATATCCATGTTGATCAGGCCCATCTGGAATTCGTAATCAAAGTCGGTGGCAGCGCGCAGACCACGCAAGATCACCTCAGCACCGGCTTCTTGGGCAAAGTTAATCAAGAGACCTTCAAAAGGGCGAACTTCGACGTTGGTCAAATCGGCGATCTCTGTACGCACCATTGCAACGCGTTCTTCGAGAGAGAAGAGATATTTTTTTTTGGCATTTTGCCCGACACCGATGACGAGGGCATCAAAAAGTTTTGCAGCGCGGCGCACCAGCTTGAGATGACCGTAGGTCAGGGGATCAAAACTGCCGGCATACACAGCGCGCCCATTGAGGGGTTTGTCCATGACGTTATCTCCCGAGATCAAAAGCGCGGCATCCGAAAGCCATCTTCGATCACAGTGTCTTTCGGAACGACGATGATGCCTTCGCGGATAAAGAATTTGTCGTGATCAGCTTCCCAGATGCCTTGGGTATTTTCCAAGATCACGTCGCGCCCGATGCGCACGTTTTTGTCGATAATACAGCCGCGCAAAACGCAGCCTTCGCCGATACCAAGGGGGATATCGCCTGCGTTGAGCCGTCGTACACGCTCTTCGATCGGTTCGTAAAAGTCGGAGCCAAAGATCACCGCATCGCGGACTTCGACACGTTGGCCGAGAAACGCACGCGTTCCGATGATCGATCGTGTGATCTGCGTGCCTTCTTCGAGGATGGCTCCTTCGGCAAGTACGGCATCTTCGACCGTTGCACCGTTGACTTTGGCGGAAGGAAGGGAACGACCACGCGTAAAGAAGCGATTGCGATCAGGGCGCTCAAAAAGTCGGAAGCCCGGTTCGGGTCGAGTCAATTCGAGCATGGCCTCATAATAAAGGCGGATGCTTCCGACATTTTCCCAATAGTGGGCGAACGGGTAGGCAGCGACATGATAGCGATCATAAAGCTTGGGCATGATATCCCGCCCGAACTCGTTATGGGTGGGATCGCGCAAGACTTGTTCGAGGACGGAGAGGCGGAAGACATAGATCCCCATGGAGCCGAGATAGGGTTTTTCGGCATCAGGGCGTGCGATCATCGCATTGAGATCGTTCGGTTGATTCGGCTTTTCCATGAATTGAAGAACGCGCAACGAGTCGTCGCAACGCACCACCCCAAGGGACTTTGCGCGTTCTGCGCTTGCGGGGACCACCGAGACCGTGACATCCGCGTCTTGGCTTCGATGGAACGCCAAGATCTCGCGGTAATCCATTTGGTACAGGTGATCGCCGCTCAAGATCAACACGGTATCGCTGCCGTTGATCTCGGCGGCGCTTTGGACGACTTGGAGGTTTTGACGAACGGAGTCTGCGGTGCCTTGATACCAGTTGGGGTTTTGATCGGTCAGACTGGCTGCGCGGACTTCGACAAAACCATCCAAAAAGGGAGGGATCTGAAAGGTTTGCGCGATGTGGCGATTGAGAGAGCCAGAGTTGTACTGAGTCAGCACGAAGATGTGATAAAGCTCAGAGAGCAAACAATTGGACAAAGGGATGTCGATCAGACGGTATTTTCCGGCGATCGGGACCGCTGCTTTGGAGCGGTTTCGCGTCAAAGGAAACAACCCCGATCCTGTGCCCCCACCCAAGATCACCACGATAGGTTGGCCAAGCATTGACCTATTACCTCCTTGTATCGCCGCTGCGGATAGTGCGTTGTTTGCAGCGGTCTGTTCTGTCGCACGATGCAGAGTTACAGAGAACAGCACGAGTTACCAAAAAGCCGATGGGATGGGTGAAATCTTTTGTTGCGCTTGACAATCTTGGGCGGATAGACAATTCATTCGCCGAGATCGCGGCGCATACAGGGTCTTTCGAGAGAGCTTATTTGGCTTCCGTTGAGACCGCGCATCACAGGGCCGTATTGGAAGATCGGATCGCGATCCAACCTTCCCCCATTCCAAGCGCCCCCCTTGTAGCACAGTTTCTCAACACTTCCAAGAAGACCATTGAACGGAGGTTCGGATGTTTCGTCGTCTATGGGATGCTTTTCTGCGTTTGATCGGTGTGCGTGGTCGCGGGCCGGGCCAAGATAATGAGAAAGTCAAGCAGTTGTACCGCGAAAAGCGCGATGGTTGGGTGTGGGATGTGACGGGAACTGTCACGTGGGTCAAGCCCGTGACGGACGAAGAACGCAGCGAGCGCCGACGTCGTTTTTGGCGGCATCTTTGGCGTTCTTTGAAAGAACGTATCTTTGGTTCGACGCCCGATCACACGAACCGCTACCCCCATCAGATCTTCAATGTCCAACTCGAAGGCTCGGATCTAGAACTCCGCATCGAAAACAACCTATACACGGGCAAAGAACTCAAAAAAATCGAGCGAGGCACGCGCATCGAGATCGCAGGCGAATACTTGTTCAACGACAAAGGCGGAAAGATCCATCATACCCACGGAAACAAGGGCTACGTCCGCAGGCGTTAGAACATCCGAACCATCCGCCATAAACGTTAGAACATCCGAACCAGCCGCCATAAACGTTAGAACATCTGAACCAGCCGCCAGATTCGGCGAGATGGCCTATTTGCACAGACGTTAGAACATCTGAACCAGCCGACAGATTGGGCGAGATGGCCTATTTCATTCGAGAGGTGGATCAATGGATCAAGAGACTCCGGGGGTGAAACAAGGATTTTTCTATGAGAAGGTGATCAAGCCGTTGATCGAGATCGAAGGAACGCCCGAATCCATCGCATTGGGCGCAGCCGTCGGGATGTTCATCGCGCTCACCCCCACGATCGGCATCCAGATGACCGTGTCTGTGATCGTTGGGACACTGATCAATCGCTACACACGTTGGACGATGAATCGGATCGTCGCTGTGGCGATGTGTTGGGTTTCCAATCCCGTGACCATGCTCCCGATGTACTACGGCTATCTGTGGTTGGGCTGGATCTTGACGGGGCGTGGCTGGATGCCGCCCTTCAGTTTAGAGGGTTGGCAACAACAATTTTCTACATATCTTCAACGCGATCCAAGCCAGATGACATGGGTGGATCAAATCAAAGGCTTTGTGATGGCGGGCCTTGGGGAGTTAGCGTTGCCGATGTGGATCGGGAGTCTGATTATCGCAACCCTGATATCCATCCCGATGTATCCCCTCACTCTTGGGATGGTTCGCCGTTATCGCGCACACAAAGAAGCCCACCAGAAAAAATCCGAACAATCCGAATAATCTCGAATAGAAAAGGAACAAAGAAACAGATGGCTGGTTATGATATCGCAGTAGTCGGTGCAACGGGAGCGGTGGGACGCGAGATGTTGAATACGCTAGAGCAGCGGCGTTTTCCAGTACGTTCGTTGCGGCTGTTGGCGTCACATCGCTCGGCAGGTCAAACGATGTTGTTTCAGGACAAGCCGTACAAAGTCGAGATCGCCACACCTGAGCGTTTTGCGGGTTGTCAGATCGCGTTGTTTTCAGCGGGTGGAGCGACGAGTAAAGAGCTGGCCCCTCATGCGTGGTCGCGGGGTTGCGTGGTGGTGGACAACTCCTCTGCATGGCGGATGGACCCCGATTGCCCGTTGGTGGTCCCCGAAGTCAACCCCCATGCACTCGATGGATACGCCAAAAAAGGCATCATTGGGAACCCCAATTGCTCGACCATTCAGATGGTGGTGGCCCTCAAACCTTTGCATGACGCTGCAACACTTCAACGAGTGATCGTGTCAACTTACCAAGCAGCGTCTGGCGCAGGACAAAAAGGCATCGAAGAATTGAGCCATCAAACCGTTTCGATGCTCAACTTCAAACCGATCGAAGTCAAGACATTTGCCCATCAGATCGCTTTTAATGTGCTTCCACATATCGACGTCTTTATGGAAGACGGATACACCCGCGAAGAGCAAAAGATGCTCCACGAAACCCGCAAGATTATGGGACTTCCGACTCTAGCGGTCTCTGCGACTTGTGTTCGCGTTCCCGTGATCACAGGACACTCCGAAGCCGTGACGGTGGACTTTGCGAAGCCTCTGTCTGTCGAAGAGGCTCGGCGTTTGTTGGCGTCCGCGCCGGGTGTCACGCTCTTTGATGATCCAAGCAAGCACCATTATCCCCTGCCGATCGAAGCCGCAGGAAAAGATGATGTTTTCGTCGGACGCATCCGCAAAGACAACAACTTGCCCAACACGCTGCATCTGTGGGTCGTTTCGGATAACCTCCGTAAGGGGGCCGCTCTGAATGCGGTGCAGATCGCAGAACATCTGATCGCAGATTACCTCCAAGCACCCGCCTAAATCGTGTTCAAACTGACTTGTTGGATGTGTTCAGTCGGGCGCTACCCCCCGCCCCGCCGTAGCCCTGTGGCCCCTTGATTCCGCACGAACGGAGTGAGCAAACGCTTTTCACACCAACAACGGCTCCGCTTGCTACGACGCGAACACGCCCTTTGCTTCTGTCAACAAGCCACTTCTATCAGGCCAAAAACAAGTTATGGCAGGTTGACAAGTTGTCACGTCCCTCCTCCTGCTTGGGTTCAAGCGTGCCAGAGATACGCGGTACGGGGAAAGCGGGAGGTCATTTCAAAAAGCGGCGTTCTGCTTGCTTTTTCTTGGGAAGGACGCACAGTTTATCGCTTTTTTATGGCAAAGGCCCTATTCTTGCTTGGGCGAACAAAAACCTGACCACGCCATCGATCTTTCGGCACGGTCAATCTGTCTTGCGTTAAAGATGATCTCCAAATCTCCGATGTTGCGGTGGGTTGGGGAAAGCAGTTCTTCGAGGAGTGTCATGCGGCGAACGAACGTTCGATGGTGGGCCGTTTTCTCGGTCTTTTTGGGGTGTTTGGTGTGCGGTGGCTTCGCGCAAGCGCAAACCATCAACTTTGGCGGTGAAGCCAAAGATACCGTGTACGGCAAAGCAGATTGCGATAGCAACAAGATCATCAAGTTTAATTGGGGTTTAAGCCCGTCTTCTTCGACTTTACCCACCAGCATGACACTTGAGATCTACCTAGGCGATGGGACGACAGGGATTCGACTGTTCAACGGAGCCGTCAGCATGACCCAAGTCCAGCCGAGTCCGATCAAAGATCCCAACGATCCCAAATATCTAGGGCTCTTTCAGGTCGCTTTCGACGGCACGTTGAATCAATCGAAAAAGCTCCAAGAAGGGATGTTTAATGAAGAGGACAAACAACAGCTCCTCACCCTGCGCGATCTGATCGGCCACCGCCGCTACCTCGACGAGCAAAAGCTTACAGCCTTCGACCAGATCTGCACTCCCAAATCTGCCGCCCTTGGGGGCGATGAGAGCATGGATATCTTTTTGAAAGCCACCTACACCGTGATCATCGGCACAGGGAGCAGCAAAGAAGAACCCAGCAACACGCTCAGCGTGCGCTTCGATCTCACGCCTCCTCCGCCTCCAACCGCCCCCTCGTTGATCGTTGGTGACTCGAAACTAGAGATCAAATTCGACAAGTTGGACGAAGAAAACTACAACCGCTTTGATGTGTACTTCAGCGAAAAATCGTTCAGTTCCACCACCGACGCAGAGGTCTTCAAACACAACAGCAGCCCCATCACAAGCGCAACATACGCACTTTCCAATCTTTCCAACAACAAAACCTACTACATCGGAACCGTGGCCTACGACAAAGCAGGAAATGCAAGCACCCTCTCACCCGTTGTTTCGGCACAACCGACACCCTTGACGGATTTTTTTGAGGCTTACAAACAATCTGGTGGCAAAGACAATGGCTTTGGAGGCGGTGGTTTCTGCTTTATCGCCACCGCAGCATACGGATCCTACGATGCTTCCGAAGTTCAACGCTTGCGCTTGTTTCGTGATCGCGCTCTCAAGCCCTATACATGGGGACGCTCTGCAATCGAGTGGTATTATGCGAAAAGCCCCCATCTCGCGGCATGGATCGCGTCTTCTCCTGTCGCCAAACGCACCGCACAGATCGCGCTGTGGCCCGTCGTACAGTGGGCCGCGCTGTGGCTATGGTCCCCGTGGATCGGGAGCCTTGTCTTGTTGATGATGTGTGCGTTGATGGTGTGGCTGTGTTGGCGAATCTTGCGATCGATAAGACAAGCACTCGGTCGATCAGCCTCTGCTGTTGCAAAACCCCTTGGGATCGCAGGGATCGCTCTTTTTCTTTGGGCTTCGGTTGCGATGCCTGTGTATGCAGATGTCTCGCCACGCAACTTTAGCCTAGAGCTACGGGGGGGGCCGTACTTCTCTCAAATCGACCAAGAGACGGGCATCTCGGGCAAACCTTTTCAAACACTATTTGGCACAACCACCCTGCCCTATCTGGAGATCGGTGTGGAGTGGTTATTCTTCAAGCAATTCGGATCGTTGGGATTAGGAGCGACTTTCGGCGTAAGCTGGATGCAAGGAAAATCGTTAAAACAAGACGGAACACCCGACGAAAACAACACGATGGCGTTTTGGATGTTGCCGATGCGCCTTGAGTTGATCTACCGCATGGATTACTTTGTGCATCGCAATCGCTTTCCTTTGGTGCCGTATGTGCGCGGTGGTTTGGATTACAATCTTTGGTTTGTGACGGATGCCAACGGGGCGTTGGCTACCTCCACAGGCAGCGACGGCAAAACAGCAACCGCTTTTGGTGGGCGCTTTGGTTTTCACTTTGGCGCGGGTCTGCAATTTCTTCTTGATGTTCTCGATCCCATCACCGCACGCACCTTCGACATGGAAGTCGGCGTCAACCACACCTACCTGTTTGTCGAATGGAATATCTCATGGGTTGGCGTCTTGACCCCCGGCATGAATCTGTCCGATAACTCGATCCGCGCAGGCTTGATGTTTCAATTCTGATGGGCTTTTGTGGTTCGATCCATCGGGTGGGGCGTTGCCCCACTCCCTCGGCAAGGGAGGCAAAGCTCCCTTAGCTCCGTGTTCGGCAAAAAGTGCTGCTTTTCAAACCAACGGCTCTGTCGCTTGAAGGACCGCGAACATCGGGGTTTATGAAAAGGGAAGTGTGCTTGCATACTTCCCTTGTTGCGTTGTGAAATGCCGCTGTATCGTGTAAAAGAGAAAAAAAAGAGCCTTGGCTCTTGATAACATATAGGATTCTACTATGGGCCACCCTGAAAGTCCCCATCCATCGTCTTCTGGCGAATGGATCTCCCCTCAAGAAGCCCGTCCCGTCGCAGAGGCGGAGATGTTGCCAAGCCCCCCAGTTTCAAGTCCCAAGCTTTTCGTCGAAACGCCGTCGTTTGTGTTGGAATCTCCGTTGCTTGGTGAACCCGGAACAGCCGAACCTTGGAAAGAATTAGATGGGGCGAAGTTATCTCCCCCGAGCCGAGAAGCCATTCAATCGCCGCAGCCGATCGAGGCAAAGGCCGATGCGATCGAAGAAGTCGACGAGGTAGAACGTCGGCGCTTGATCCACAGCGCTTGGACGGGGATGCAAGAGCGGTTGCGTGGTGTGTGGGGCTGGTTTGCTCGCCATTACACGGCAGATCTCACGATCGCCAAAGAGCGGGAAGAAAAGCTGAACGAGGCCGCAAACCAAGGAACGATCGTGTATGTGATGCGTAGCCAAAGCTATGTGACCTACTTTATCTACAACGCGCTTTTTCTACGCTATCGCCTGCCGCTTGCGCGCTTTGCGCAAGGCTTGTATTGGGTTCCGTGGACTCCTTTTTGGCGCAATCTGTGGATCTTTTTTACGGGCTGGTTTGGTCGGATCTTTGGCTCGGGTGGGAAAGACGAAGCGGATCTGTTTCGCGGATTGCTTCGCCAACACGAAGCAACCGCGCTATTTTTGGCAAGACCCCACACAGCGATGACAGCGCTACGCAGCGGATTTTACTGGCTGCGCGACAAGATGCGAGGCTTGATTCGACTCGCTCCCGCCCCGGGAGGCCGAGACGTCGATCTGATCGAAGAGCTGGTGATCCTCCAGCGCCAACAAAAACGCCCGATCTTTCTATGTCCGCAGATCTTGGTGTGGGATCGCACCCCCTCGCGAGCCACACGCAGCTTTTGGGATGTTCTGTTTGGTGAAAAAGAATTCCCCGGCACTTTACGCGAGTTGTATCTGTTTTTTCGAGATCGCAGACAAAGTCAAGTGCGCGGCGGCGATCCGATCAATATCCAAGCCTTGATGCGCACCCATCCGCACTGGGACAACAAACAGATCGCGGGCTACCTGCGAGATCGCCTGAATCGACGGCTGGATCGCGAACATCACATCGTGACCGGCCCACGCACACGCCCCGCCCAAGAGACCAAAGCACTCGTCTTGAAAGCTGCCCGCGTTCAAAAAGTCATCCAAGAAATCGCACAAAAAGAAGGAAAGCCCCCCGAAGCGATCCAACACCGCGCACAAAAAGCCCTCGATCGTATGGCGTCTGATCTGCACATGGGCGTCGCCCGTTTTCTTGACTGGATCCTCAACAAGATCTGGCGTCAGATGTACGCAGGGATCGTCATTGATCGCCACGGTGTCGAACAACTCCGTGAAGCCGCACTCAAAGGCCCGATCGTCCTGCTTCCAAGCCACAAAAGCCACGTCGACTACCTGATCATGTCGCAAGTTTTTTACAACTACGATCTCAAGATCCCCTATATCACGGCAGGAGACAACCTCTTGATGCCTGTGATCGGTTGGATCTTCCGAAAGAGCGGTGCGTTCTTTATCCGCCGATCCTTTGGGGATGATGAGCTTTATAAGGCCGTCTTTAGCGAATATGTCAGCTTGCTTTTGCGCGACGGAAACAACGTCGAATTTTTCATCGAGGGCGGACGCAGCCGAACAGGAAAACTTCGACAACCCAAGATGGGCGTCCTTGCGATCGTCGTCGATAGCGTCCTCGAAAACCGCGTTCCTGACGCATACCTCGCCCCCACCTCGATCGGCTACGACAAGATCATCGAAGGAGAAAGCTATTCCAACGAGCTTCTTGGTGGAAAGAAAGAAAAAGAATCCATCGGTGGACTGCTCAAAGCCCGCAAGCTGCTCAAGCTCAACTTTGGACACGTCAATATCCATTTCGCTCAGCCGATCTCTTTGCGACGCTACATCCAAGAAGAGATCAACGAAGAAAAGCGAAAGCGCGGTAGTTTCGACCCTTACAACAACAAAGAAGATCGCAAGCGCCTCGTGATGACGCTCGCTTATCGCGTGGTGTACGATATCAATATGGCGTCTGTCGCCACCCCCACAGCGTTGGTTTCCACCGTACTGATGACCCACGAACGACGGGGGCTTTCGCGGAGTGAACTGATCGAGCGAACGGATTGGTTGAAACAAGCTGTGTTGGAGCGCAATGGCCGCGTGACACCCTTTGAGGACACAGGGAAGATCGTCGATGACGCCGTGCAATTCTTACAGAAGCTGTTGAAGCGGCCCAAAGGCATCCCCGAACCCTTGATCCGACCGCGTGAAAGTCGCCGTGTCGAGATGAGCTACTACCGCAACCAACTGATGCACTTGTTCCTATCGGAAGGCGTCGTGGCGTGCGCGATGCAGGCCCATCCGAATTTGCGTGCAGGCGACCCCGGCATCCCAAAAGATGCGCTGCTCGGGCATGTTCGCTCGGTAAGCCAGATCCTCAAGTTCGAGTTTGTCTATCGACCCACCCCCGATATCCAAGACAACTTTGAAGAAACACTCGCGTTGATGATCCGACGTGCGATCCTCCAAGAACGCGACGGCCTGATCTATCCCGCCCCTCAAGGGCATCAGATGTTGCGCTTCTTGCGTGCGCTGTTTACGCCCTTTTTGGATAGCTACTGGGTAAGTGCGCTGGCGCTACTCTCGTTGCAACCGAACGAAACACAAGAAGAAAAAGCATTCATCAAGTTCACACAACAGCTTGCGGAGTCGCTTTTTCATGAAGGATTTTTGCGCTACTCCGATAGCGTCTCGATGGACACCTTGGATCAAGGCTTGTTGCTTTTGCGCGATCAAGACTTGATCGCCGAAGCCGCACAAGAAGGTAAGGCCCCTTCCAAACGCCGACAAAAGTTCATCAAGTTGGGAGCAGACGCTCAAACCATTGAAGCTTTTGCGTTGCGCCTTGGGGCCTATAGCACGGCTCGATTTGATTCGAAGCGCATCGTTGAACGGATGAAACAACGGTAGGAGGCCCCTCTTGTCACCTTTCCAAACACGCGGTGCGCCGCTCGCTGCACTGTCTTTACTGTTGATCAGCCTCTTCCTTGCGGCCCGATCAGGCGGGCTATTTGAACGCTCTCCGCTGATCGCTCACAAAACACGATCCACCGCTCCAGATGCTGCCTCTGCGCCCTTGCGCGCAGGTTATCGCCGCCCGAACTATCGCTCATTTCCCGATCTACCAGCCGCCATCCGCGAAGCCTCTCGCTTGAATCGACCGATATTCCTCGATTTATTTGCCGTCTGGTGTACGCCCTGCAAAAAGCTCGAAGCAGAGACCTTTTCCCACCCTTTGATCGCACCGCTGCTCGATCGATTCCTTGTGGTCAAGTTCGATATCGACCAACCTACGGGCAAATCCATCACACAACGCTACCAGATCGGGCGCTTCCCAACCACGCTGATCCTCGATCCCCAAGGCCGCGAAGTCGAGCGTATCGTCGGTTATTACGCCGCACGTTTTTTTGCGCCCCCCCTACGCGCAACCCTCGAAAAACGCCTTCGCTACGAAGATCTCCGACACACGCCTGCATACACACGTGATCTCCCGCAACAACTCGCCTACGCAGAACGCCTGCTGTTGCGCCGAGAGATCGGACCTGCACGCACGCTCTTCCAACGCTTGCAACAACACGATCGCCAAGATCAACAACGCATCGGTGCTGCCGCGCTGTTTGGAGAAGCCCGTGCCTTGGCGCGAATCAACGCCTACACCCAAGCCTTACCGCTGCTCTCGCGCTTTCACACGCTGTATCCTCAAAGCCCCCTTCGCATCGACGTCTACCGCCTTGAGATCTCGTGTTATCGAGAACTCAAACGCGATCAAGAATACCAAAAACATCTCACACTCTTCCAAAAACGCTATCCAAAGGCTACCATCACCTTCGATTGACTCGGTGCTTTTCCTGCGTGCTGCTCTTGGCTTTTGCACACCACAAACGCCTCGCAACCCGCACAGCGCTCTCGAACAACACGGCGTTTCCCACGTGCGCCCCCCCAAACAGGACACTGGAATAGGAGCGGATCGTGAACCACCCGCAACCGCAAATCTCTGCAAACGCGATGGTCTCCTTTCGTCGCGCAATGTCTTTTCTCGACGAACAACGCTACGCCGAAGCTGAACAACTCTTGCTCCAAGTCCTTGCTGCCCACCCCGAAGAACCCTTCTCCCTCTACCGACTCGCCGGCATACGCAGCGCCGAAGGCCGAAACGAAGAAGCTGCCGCCCTCTACCAACGTGCTCTGCGCGCACAATACGCCGACCCCGTCTTGCACTACAAACTCGGCCAGACTTTCCTCGATCTGCACCGATGGACCGAAGCCGAAGCCTCCCTCCGCACCTACCTGCGCTTTCAAAGCAATTATGCCGTTGTTCACGCACGCCTCGCCCAAGCCCTCCTCGAACAAGGCCGCACCGAAGACGCCGAAGCCTCCTTGCGCACCGCCATCCAACTCAAACCCGATCAAGCCGACTATCACTACAATCTCGGACAATGCCTCCAACAAAAAGCCGACCTACCCAACGCCGAAGCCCTATACCGCGAAGCCCTTCGCCTCGACCCCCAACACAAAGAAGCCCGCATCGCACTCGCCAGCCTCTACGAAACCCAAGAAGGCGATCTGCGCGAAGAAGTTCAAAAACACCCCCGCAACCTCGAAGCCCGCGAAAAACTCGCATCCGCCTTGGTTCATCAAGAACGCTGGGACGAAGTCGAAGAAGAGTACGCCGAAGTCTTGCGCCAAGATCCACAACATCCCACCGCTCGCTATAACCTCGGTGTCACCCTTCTTTGCCAAGAAAAATGGACGGAGGCCGAGCAGACATTTCGCGAAGTATTACGTCAAAATCCCAACGATCCTGACGCCTACCACAACCTCGCCACCGCCCTCGGCGAACAACGCCGCTGGAAAGAAACCGAAGTTCTGATCAAAGAAGCCCTCCAAAAAGCTCCCCATCACCCGACCCTTCGCCAACAACTCGGTGTATCCGTCCTCGAACAAGAGCGCTGGAAAGAAGCCGAAGAAAACCTACGCAAAGCCGCTGAGATATCCCCCTCTCCCGCAGAACCGATGTACTACCTCGGGATCTCTTTGATCAACCAACGCCGATACGACGAAGCCATCGAAGCGATCCAACGTAGCCTCCAAGATGATCCCGAAGCCCACGATGCTCATTACGTTTTGGGCCAACTCTACGAACGACAAGGTCGCACACAAGAAGCCATCCAAGCCTACAACACCGCAGCGGATCTCTTGCCGGGTTATGAAGACGCCGAAGACGCTTTACGCCGTATGCGTGGCGAGGCCGTCCCGACACGCTCTTCGCAAACTACACCTCTACAACCCACGCCCACGCAAAACTTGCCCGCCTTTTCTGCGGGAGTCGCTTCGATGGCCCGTCCCCCGTAGCAAGCCACACCCTCCCAAAACGTCCCCACCTTTTCTGCAACCGCCGCATCGCTCGATCCCCCTACAACCTCCGTCTCTTCGCTGCAACTGACGCCTCGGACACGCTCCTCTCTGGCCTCGCCTTCCTCTCCGACACCCTCCCCTAATTTGCCGGAATCCGCCCCGCCCTCACGCGCATCCACACTCCCGCCCACCCGGCCTTTTGGAGCCGCACCGACCACAGGCAATTTCGCAACCTACCCTTCTTCCGCTCCTTCTTCTGCTGCCTCGACACCCGCTTCGCAGCCTTATCGCTCCACCTTTCCTCCCCCACAGTCTCCACCCACCCAAACCCCACCCACCCAAACCACACCCCCCGCCTTTCCACGCCCCCACCTCCCCCCGCCTCAGAAGAAATAGCCATGTATCTTTTTCAACAAGCGATACCGATATCCCCAAAAAAGGAGACAATTCGATGGCATACCGAAGCATCTTTTGGTTGAGTGTGATGTGGCTGTGGCTTGCGTGGATGGGAGGTTGTGGAACCCCCGATCCATGCGCTTCTGTGACGTGCGGGGCAGGAACGATCTGCAAGGCGGGTTCGTGTGTTTCGATCTGCGGTAGCACCCAGACTTTTTGCGATGGCAACTGCGTGAATATGAAAAAAGACGCCGAACATTGTGGAAAGTGCGCAAACGCCTGTGCTACGGGAAAAAGCTGCATCGACGGATCTTGTGCCTGTTCGTCGGGACAGACCGATTGCAGCGGAAAATGCAGCGATCTTCAAACGGACAACAGTCATTGCGGTGTTTGTGGGACAGTCTGCGAATCAGGCCAGCGCTGTAATGGCGGAAAATGCGAGATATCCTGTCCAAAGTCCCAAAGCGCCTGCGCAGGAAATTGCGTGGATTTTCAGACCGACCACCGTCACTGCGGCGCTTGCGGGAATGCTTGCAAAACAGGCGAACTGTGCAACGCAGGAAAATGCGGCGTCAGTTGCCCAACAGGACAAAGCGCTTGTGCGGGAGGCTGTTTTGATCTGCAAAGCACCAGCGCGCACTGCGGCGCTTGCGGAACTGCTTGCAAAGCAGGAGAGATCTGCGCGGCAGGAAAGTGTTCGGTAAGCTGCCCCTCTGGACAGACCGAATGTTCGGCCAGATGCGTAGATACGCAAAATGATCCGAGCCATTGCGGGGCTTGCAACGCAGCTTGTTCTGGCGGAAAGACCTGTGGTTTGGGAACGTGTGCTTGTATCGTAGGGCAAAGCGACTGCAACGGCGCTTGCGTCGACTTGCAAAGCGATCGAAGCCATTGCGGTGCTTGCGCAACCGTGTGCGCCAACGGCGAGTTATGCGTCGGTGGAAAGTGCGGACTCAACTGTCCTTCGGGCCAAAACGAATGCAACGGAACGTGCGTCAATCTACAAAATGACTCGGCCCATTGCGGCACTTGCGGAACGGTTTGTACCAGCGGCAAGATCTGCGTCGCAGGGGTCTGCGGATGCACAAGCAACCAAACCGAATGCAACGGCGTTTGCGTAGATACCAAAGGAAACGTCGATCATTGCGGGGGCTGCAACACACCCTGCAAAACCGCCGAGCAATGTCTCAACGGCCAATGCACACTGGTTTGTCCAAGCGGACAAAGCGACTGTAGCGGGAGTTGCGTCGACTTGAAAACGGATCTCCGAAACTGCGGAAGCTGCGGGTCGATCTGCGTGGGCGGAAAGTCCTGTACCAGCGGCGTTTGCTCGTGCCCAAGAGGACTCTCCAATTGCAACGGACAGTGCGTCGACCTCAACAGCGACAACAAATACTGTGGCTCCTGTACAAAAGCCTGTGCAGCGGGTGAAGTTTGCGGAAACGGGCAATGCACTCTGGCCTGCCCGACGAAACAGACGGCTTGCAGCGGGCAGTGTGTGGATCTGCAAACGAACATGGGGCATTGTGGCCGCTGTAGTACCGCCTGTCCAACAGGCGGCTCTTGCGCTACAGGGATCTGCAGTTGCCCCACAGGCGCGTCGGTGTGCAACAATGCCTGCATTAACTACCAAACCGATCCCAAGAACTGCGGAGCCTGCAACAACGCCTGTCCAAGCGGACAAAGCTGCATCACAGGAGCTTGTCGGATCGTCTGCGGCAGCGGTCAAACCAACTGCAACAACACCTGTGTCAACGTACAAACCGACAACAACCACTGCGGCGGATGTGGTCGAGTCTGTGGAAGCACCCAAACCTGCCAAAACGGCGTATGCGTGACAGCAAGCGTCTCGTGTGGCGGCTACAACTACCCGATCACTACGATCGTTGCGAGTACATCGTGTACAGGCTGGTTCAGCGCCTGCACAGGAGCCCGTGAATTCCGTGTGGTCGGTTGCTATACATCCTCCCCGTTGGCCTCGGATTGTCCGGCTGGATTTACCGTCGCCACCTTGATGTTGATCGGCCAATGGGCGCAAGCCGCCAATATCACCCGATACCAAAGCGGCACCAGCGTTTGTATGTACACAGGTGGAAGCTCTGCAACTTCCTCATGCGGAGGCACCCATACATCCTCCTATTGCTGGCCCAGAGGAACCGCCTGTTTACCCACTTGCGGCAGTAATTGTTGCCCCGGGACAGGAACTTGCGGAGTCGCTGGATATCAAGCTCCTCTGCTTTGCGTTCGCTGATCTTTCTGACACGCATACACGGGGGTTTTTGACAACCGCGTCGCGCCTATTTCCATACGAGAGGTTTGTATCCATGCGTTGGATCTTTTTACTGCTTTGTTTCTTCGGCTTTTCTTTCGCGACACACATCGGCTGTCAACCTACTCCGCCCCAAGAAAACACCTCTTCGGAAACCCCCAAGGATGCGCAAGAATCCACCACAGAGGCCGAGGCCCAAACCGCCGAAACCACCGCTGACGCGCTCACCGAACCCACGAAAGAGCCGCTCCAAGAACCCGCCCAAGAATCGGCCTCGCCCGAAGATGCAGCCACAACAGAACCGACCTCTGAGGCGAATCCCACCGAACCTTCGCCCGAACCCACGGAAAACACAAACCCCGAGCCTTCGCCCGAGCCCACAGAAAACACAAATCCCGAGCCTTCGCCCGAAAATGAAGCCACACAAGAAGCCCCTATCGACGGCGGAAACGAGATGTTGAACGAACACACATCAGAGCCCACGCCCGAGACATCCGCAGAGATCACGCCCGAATATCCGAGCACAACCTTGGTAGAGGGAAGCATTCGCTCTTTTTCCACAGGCGCTTTTGTCCAAGGGATCGAGGTTTGCGTCGATGGCATCCCTACATCGTGCGTCACTTCGGGTAGTTCAGGTGAATTCAAGATCACTGACTTTCCTGTAGGAAAAGATGCGATCCTGACGCTCACCAGCGCAACATTGGGTTTGTACCCGATCTTGCTGCCTTTTCGCATACCGCTCGGACAATCGGTTCGCCCGTTTTTCGTCGGAGTGGTGACGGCCACAGAACTCAATCAGCTCTCCCTAGCCCTTTCAGGCAAACCACTCGATCCCGCCAAAGGAGTCCTTGTGAGCGACGTCTTTGATGGCGTCTATGGCAATATCCCTGTTCCCTTCGCAGGTGTCACCGTTTCCATGTCACCCGCAAGCGGTGACGGCCCCTATTATCCGAACAATCCACCGATCACCAGTTCGACAAGCACATCAAATGCCGGTCTGGCTGTGTATTTCAACGCATCCCCCGGATCTTTCGCCCTTTCTTACACACACCTCACCAAGACCTGCAAAGCCCCTCCCATCTATCAACAAGACGCCAACGGTGCTTCGACAGGCATCCTTCGCGCAGGTTGGATATCGCTCGTTGCGGCCTTTTGCAACTAACCCTTTCCCCCCTCGGGCCAATTTTTCCTTGACAACCCCGATCTCTTGGTGTAATCACTCATCCTCGTATGCGCCGGAGTGGTGGAATTGGTAGACACGCTAGGTTCAGGGTCTAGTGGGGGCAACCCCGTGAAGGTTCAAGTCCTTTCTTCGGCACAGTCAAAAGCTCGTTGTGGTTTTCCACTTCGGGCTTTTTTTGTTTCTACCCACCCTCCATGGTGCGTCCCTCGCCTCAAGAAGTTCGTCATCTCCCTCCAAACCCTCCACCACACCGATATCCGCTCGGGGCGATGGTTGGGCTTTTGCATCCGTCTTTAACCAAACCCTCCGCTGCACCGATACCCGCTCCCTCATCTCATGCCCTGCGAAAATCAAAAGCCCCTTCTTTTGATTTTTCGACACTCTATGGAATAGGAGTAAGGCATTCGGCATAGGTATGGTGGAGTTCCACCCCACCCCGCGAGGGGACAAAGCCCTCTTGACCCCGCGTTTGGCGAAAAGGTCACTGTTTTCACACAGGTGGCTCTGTCGCTTGAAGTGCCGCAAACACGGGGGTTGTTGTCGTCTGCGTCGCCCCTGTGGCGAAAAACCGTTGAGGCGGAGACGTTGGCAGAGTACACGGCGAGAGAAGAGAGATGGAGATCCAAACGCAGATTGTACGAGCTGTAGGGGGAGAAAAAGAGGCGCGTGACGCGCTGGCTGCGTATTGCTTGCCGATCGTTTATCGCTACTTGCGAAAGGCATGGCGCGTTTCGACCGAAGAAGCCGAAGAACTTACCCAAGAGATCTTTTCTGATCTTTGGCCCGTTCTTTCCGGTTTTCGCGGAGGCTCTTTCAAGGCTTGGATCTTGACCATCGCCCGACGAGTCACGTGGAAGTCCTATCAATCGCATCCAACGAAGAGCCGAGCGACGAACACGGACGATAGCGAAGACCTCCTGCAACTGACGGACGAGGCCCCAAGCCCAGAAGCGTTGCTGAGCAGCAAAGAGCAAGTGTCCTTGTTGCGACAGGTGTTTGAGACATTAAAGCCTGATGCGCGTGAGATCCTTTATCTACGCTACCTCGAAGAACTTTCGCTCGAAGAGATCTCGCAAATGCTGGAAGTTTCGTACGAAGTCGCGAAATCAAGGCTGAAACGTGCTCGCAAAGTCTTAAAAGAACTTTGGCAAAGTCACTTCGTGGATTGCGGATAACACGAGATCCGACAAGAGCGACTAGCGAACAAAATCTCTGAGATCGTATGACCAAGCCAAATCGCGCTTTGTTCGCCGTTTGGTTGGGAGGATGAAAAGTGAATCGATATCCCACAGGCCCACAAGAAGAAGCCTTTGAACAACTCTTACAAGCTTTTTTTGAAGAAGAGAAAAAAGACGCCGATCCTCCATCTCTTGATCTGCTCGCACGCATCCAGTCGCGTGATTCTTTTACAGCCCACACACAATACCCGCTTGATGGCTTTGAAACGCCACCCGACACAAGCGACCGCCGCCTTTCTACACCCACACAAAGCGCCCCCCCCCTTTCTACCACCACGCGCACAAGCGCCCCCCCCCTTTCTACACCCACGCGCACAGGCGATGCTCCAGTAGGCCGTTCCATCGGTTCGTTGCGTCGTTGGCTCCGATGGGGAGGACTCTCTTTCGCGATGGTTTCGTTGTGTTTCGTCTTTCTTTTTCGCCCCCAAAAAATTCATTTACAAGAGAAGCCCCTCGGTGATATACCTACATCACTGCCTCATGAAACGGAACTATTAAGCCGAGGAAGCCATCGCCCCCATCTTCTGATCTTTGTTCAACGCGCCCGAAAGACTCGACTGGCTCGTTCAGGAGAACTCTTCGTGCAAGGTGATCGATTGCAACTCGTCCTGAATTCGCCAGTCGATAGCTTTGGGTACATCGTCCACCGCGACGCCAAAGGCCAGATCACGCCGCTGTACCCGAACGCGCAAACAAAGCCAAGCTTCCCTCTCAAGGCAAGCAAACAATTCCCGCTTTCAGGCAGTTTGGAAGTGATCGATTCAGCCGACGGAGACGAAGAGATCTGGGCTTGCTTTTCCAAGCACGCACTGTCTTTTTCACAAGCAAAAGAGACGTTGCTTTCCACACTTGCGAGACCTCTGGCAAGCCACACATCCAAGACGCCTCCGCAGCATTGCTACACGGTGCAAGCCTTCCGCTTGCACCGACCTAAGGAGCAAAGATGATCTGCTATCGCGTGCGCCTTTTTCTTTGGATGTTTGGCCTGATCTTCTGTCACCTGCCGAGCACACACGCACAAACACCAAAAAAGGCACCGCAAGAGCATCGGATCGCGTTCCTGTTTGCGCATAACGACGCTGGAGGCCGCGCAAAACGCCTGTACTACGCAGTTTCCGATGCGAGAAAGATGCGCGATGTGTTGATACAAGTCGCAGGCTATCGCGACCGTGATATCTTTCTTGTTTTGGAGCGCGAAGCCGACTACGTCCAGAAAGTGTTCGATCAAATCAAGCACCGAATCCACGCCCTCAAGCGCAACCAACCCAAGGCATCGATCACGCTGTGGGTTTACTACTCTGGACACGCACGCAATGGAGAGTTCTATCTCGGTGAAACATCTCTGTCTTTTGAAGCACTGCGATCTTTTTTGCGTTCTTCGGGCGCGACCTTACGCCTTGCGTTTCTTGATACTTGCGATGCAGGACGATTTCTTCATACAAAAGGTCTTGCACACCGCAAAGAAGGAATCCGTATCCCACACTTGAATACCTATGCAACCAAAGGGGAAGCAATTCTTACATCTACGGGAAGCCGAGAGAATGCCTACGAAGATCTCAAGCTGCGCGGCGGTATTTTCACCCACTACCTCGCCACAGGGCTGCGAGGCGCAGCCGACCTCGATCACGACGAGCGGATCACTTTACACGAACTTTATTCTTATGCTTATCATCGAACAATTAACCGAACGATCTTCGCACAAGCTGGCCTACAAAGCCCACACTTTCACACCAATCTCAGCGGCACAGGCCAGATCATCCTGAGCCACTCCAAACAAACCAACACCCAACTGCATTTCCACCCTTCGCTGGCTGGGCATTTCTTTCTTTGGGACGCAAAAGGCAACCTCTACGCAGATTTTTATAAACAAAACGGTGAGCCTTTGCGCCTTGCGATGACATCGGGATTGTACAAACTCCAATGGCGGCACAAAAAAAACGCTTTTCTTGTACAACTTCAATTACAGCCCGAACAGATCTTTCACCTCGGCCTCCAACACAAAAACCTTGCGTATGCCAACCAGTACTTGAGGCGGGGTGCAAAGACCGAACACACAGACCCCAGCAAGGCGACGGCTTCTAGGCAACAGACGCCTTCCCAAGAGATGCCTTTGGACTGGAAGCACCTCAAGGAAGAAGTTCCCCTCGCGGAGCGTTCTCTCGAACTCTTGCTTGGCGCGAATAGCGCTGCTTTTGTAGGTGGGAGCGCTTTTTTGGGTGGCGCGATCGGGTTGAGATACCCCTTCTTTGCCCTTCGTTTGGGGGCGTGGACCACATCGGTCGATGTTCAAAAACTGCCGACCCCACAGATATATCTCGATCTGCGTGTAGAAGGCGGATACAGCGGGCATTGGGAACGGTGGACGTTCTTCGTGGGCGGTTATCTGGGCGGGGGCCTTTTGCTGCAAGATACCCATCGAGAACTCGCGGCGAGCGCGGCTTTTCAAACAGGGGCAACGGCCTCGTTGGGACTTTGGCTGGATCCGCGTTGGGGCATGGCGCTACAAGGCGATCTGGGCGTTGATTTCGGCTATTTGGGCGAAGAATGGCGTGCCTCTCTCCGTTGGAGCGCACTGTTCGCTTTACGCCACCGCTTTTGAGCGGGAGAGAAAACGCGATCATTGCGATGAGATAGTCGCTCGCATCGCTGGTTGCATCACAAGCCTCCCGTTCAGAGGATCTGCCTCGCTATTTCATCAAAAAGAAAAAGCCCCCTTTCTTGATTTTTTGACACTCTCTCTAAGAGAGAAGCCAGAACAAGCAGTCGATTGCGATCTTTGTCGATCAGAATCGATCCAAACAAGATCACGAAATCCGACGAATGTGTGACGAAAACGCAGCAGCGAGTGGATGTCCTCGCCCGAATCAAGGGCCTCTACAGACCAACATTTCACCCTTTTTTGCTCGCGCAACCTCAGGATATCACGCCATCGGGAACTTGCTGTGTCGCTGTCGCTTCGATCTCTGACTCTTTCGGAAGTGTCATTGGCGTGGTTGTCATGCACCTCTGAACAACGATCGCACAAGGAGGATCCTGTGAGAAATCTGCTTTTCCGATGCGTTTTGGGACTATCAGGGTGTTTGCTTTTGATCTTCAATCCCGGCTGTGGTGCGCCCTGCACCCTCCAAGAGAATGCCGACGGCACCGCAACCCTCACGTGTGGCGGAAAAACCTACACGGTCAAAAATGGAAAAGACGGGAAAGATGGGGCCAAAGGCGAGCAAGGGACGGCTGGTGCGACCGGTGCGACCGGTGCGGCTGGTACGGCTGGCGCGACGGGTGCGACGGGTGAGAAAGGCGAAAAAGGCGATCCCGGCCCCAAAGGAGATCCCGTCAAGTGTACCATCGAAGCAGGAAAGATCGGCAGCACCGCCAAGATCACATGCGGCGATCTGAGCTGGGTGGTGTTAAAAGGCGAAAACTTCGAGGACGGCAAGCTCTGCACAACAGCCCCCTTTGAGTGCGGCCTCGTCAAGGTCACCTGCGGCACAGACACCTATACGGTCGGCAACAACACGTGCATTCAGTTTCTCGTTGAAGAACTCGATAGCAGCGGAAAGATCGTCAAGACGCTCAAGAATGGCGACGCCAAAGTGCCGGGGGACAAGCTCGACGTAAACAAAAACTATCGGATGACGATCTTCCACAAATACGCTGGTGCTGCAACTTCCAAGATCGAGGTTGCGGCACTCTCCAACGTCGGATGCAACGGCGTAGGTGAGTGTTTTGGAGAGCACTGCGCGACGATGCGAAAAGACGGAGCATTCGATCTAGTGACAAGCCCCTGCGCAAGCGACGCGGACTGCACCGCTCAAGGCGGAAGCACCGCGATCTGCAAGGACAAGCGTTGCTACAAACCCCACGCCACCCTCACATGCACCCAAGACGACGATTGCACCGCCAAAGGCGAAGCCTTTTGCCAAGCCAGCAAGTGCTACACATGGGTTGCGGATGAAACCCGATATGCCGAGTGCAAAGAGCTTCGAGATTACCTTGGGCCGGGCGGCGAGTGCGTCAACTACCCTTGGCACAACAACACTCCGCTCAAACCTTCGCGTTGTACGATGATGGGTCTTGGTGGAAACTTCAAACCTGCGTTGCTCCCTTGTACAGCAGACAAAGATTGCGCTGATGTGGGCGGAACGACGGCGGTTTGCAAAAGCGGATCTTGCTATAAGCCTGTGACAGGTTCGACTTGCACCGCCAACACCGATTGCACCACGCAAAACAAAGGAACCCTCTGCGACGGCGGGATCTGCCATGACACCGTCTTCGATCCGCACAGACTGACTCGCACCTTCCCGCTCGGTGGAACCTGCAACTTCTCCAAGTTTCTCCGCAGCAACCAGTATGCCTCCAATCCCCTACTTGCGCGGCTTTTCTGGGAACAAGGGTTCTATCAACACACCCAAGGTTCCGACCAGTTCGAGTTCGTTGGTTTTGTCCGATTCACCGACGGTTCACTCCAATACTTCCGCTATCAGTGGTTCACCAAGGCCGAAATCAACGCCTGTGTCTGTCCACCCAGCACAAAGTACAACCCCGGTACCGCACGATGCGAGTGAACGAACCCGCCTTGCTCTGACGCCCCCACCGCGCAAAAGCCTTTCTAAACAACACCTACTCTGACCATCACCACACCAAAAGCCTTCCACCCAAAAGCCCTCACCCCACGCAGTTGACAAAACCTCCCGTGTTCGGCCACCAACGCGCCCAAGAACATAGCCACCTTGGGGATCTCGCAACACGCCGTTGACAAAAAAGCTGTATTCGCGGACGTTCGAGCGGTACAGTCGTTTGTTTGCTCCCCCTGTTCATTCGACCCATGCTTACAGGGGTACAACATGAGGAGTTTCCATGCCCCAAGCCTTCCGCCGCACCAAGATCCGTTCGCTTGAGGTAAGCGGCTATCGCAGCCTCAAACATATAAAACTTGATGACTTGGGAGATATCGTGGTGCTACACGGCCCCAACGGCTGCGGGAAATCCAATATCCTCCGCGCCATCGACTGCATCATGCATTGGGCAACGCTTCAGTTCTTACCAACACAAGCCCAACCACTCGTCGCCAATTTGGTCGACCCAAACTACCACCAACAAATCAAACTCCGCCCTGAAGACTTCGCTTTTGGCTCAAAACAAATCGACATCCGAACGGAAATACAACTCGGTGACTTCCAAAAAGATCTCATGGAAGGAGAGACAACCTTTTCGACACTTCACCTTCAAGTCGTAGCGCAAGATCGCGGGCAAGAATTGCACATCTGGTTTGAAGTGTTCCGACTGGACGGGTCAGACTTATTAAGCCTCGCAAGCAAAGGCAACGAAGCGCCCGAATTGACACGCATCTACCAACAAATCGCCCATTACGAAAGCCAGATCCGTAAGTACGAGATCGATGCAGCCCAATACATCGGAAAAAACGAAGATGTCAGAAACATACACAACAACTATTCTAAACAGCTACACGATGCTCAAAAAGCCAGAGACAAAATCGAGCAATCCGCGCAAAAAGAAACGCTGCTCAAAGTACGCGCCAAAACCATCCTGATACCCCATCTGTTCTTGCATATCGGAGCTTACCGAACAGGAAAAAGCACGAACGATGATCCCAACTCTATGCAACAAGGCAGATTGGTTCAAGAAAAAGACCTGATCGCCTACCTTGCTTCTTCGCAACTTGCCAAAGCCAAGTGGAGGCGAGAACTCACAAACAGCTTGTCACAAGTCCTTAACCAAGCAGGATTCAAGCAAAGCGCGCTCGCTCCGATCTGGGACAGCACCGTCGGGCGATTTGAGCTGCTCGCCACGATGCCCAACGGCCAAGAACATGGCGTGAGTATGTCCGGCACAGGCAAACAACAGCTTGTGTGGATGTTCACCAACCTTTACATCAACCGCGCTGCCATCGTAATGATCGAAGAACCCGAAGCACACCTTCACCGCAACATGGTGCTCGATCTGGCTGAGTTCTTCAAACGAGAGATGAATCCAGAAGGTGCCAACGACACGTTCGTGATCAACCAACTCTGGATCGAAACGCACCATCACGCCTTCGCTTTGGCTGCTTTTTATCTTGATGTCTCGATGAACGAAGAGGGTTGGACCGAAGTACGAATCGAACGACGTTCCCGCGCTATCGAGCATTTTTACGAGCCGAGTCCCTTTTGGGACGCACTGCGTCAGCTTGTAGCAGAAGCCATCGACGAAGAGGATGTCGTGTTCCAAGACGCAAAAGGCCTCCCTGTCACCGCAAAGATGCTCAAAGAATCCATTGATGGCGACCGAGCCTTGGCCAACGAGTATGCCTCCGCGATGACTGAGATGGCGATCATGGCGATGCGTCGTGGCGCAAAGAAAGGGACGAGGTAATGTCGTACGTGTTGGTTGCCCTGCACCGAGAAGGCGACGACGCAACAAAACTTACGCTCGATACCGCCCATGACATCGCAATTAAACGCAACACAGCAAAGACATTTTTCGGAGCATCTCCCTCTTTTGAAGAGATAGAGGCCGCTCTCCACGCGCTGCCACACCAAGAACGACGCGGCTTGGTCTTTGGGCATTGTGGAAAGAACTCTTGCACGCTGCGAGCACAAATCAAAGATGAACCGATCTGGAGCGATGCTCCGATGTTTGGAGAACTCTTCTCAAACGCAGCAGTGTACGTCTTTGCTTGCGAAACGATAGAAGATCCCGCAGCCCGATCAGACTGGCTGGGCATACGATCGTTTGGGGCTATCGCCGTCCAGCACGGTGTGAGGTGTTTTGTAGGGCACTCCGTTGAAGTCGGCGTCCCGAGAATCCCCCCGAACTGGAACGAGGAGCAAGTGGCCATGCTGCGAGATTGCACAGAAGCCGCAATGTTGGCCTTTTTGGATGGGGAGGAAGACGAAAAAAAACTAAGATTGGCGATCTTTGATGCGCTCGAAACCTTGGACGAGTTCATCGCATCAGATCGATGCCCACCCGATGGCGAAGAACACGAAGCAAAAGGTTGGGGGGCTGCCGTATTGTTGCAACAGCTACGGAAAAGCCTGTTTGTGAAAACGTCAGGCATTTAAAGTACAAGCAGGGGAGCGCATGAACCCAGAACACCATTTGGCCGATATACGGGCCTTTTTGAGCAAATCTGTGGATCGAGGATCGTGGTCGGCGTTGCTCAAACGACTCGAAGAGTGGTCTTGGGAAGGCGATTGGTCGCTGGTCTCACAATACCTATGCCAACACCTTGAGCGCTGGCCTGATGAACTACGGGCTTTCCCCCTGTATTCGGAGTTTTGGTCGTCCAACCTACAGAAGATGCCCGATCATCCGTTGTTTCGCATTTTTGTCTTTGCGCACATGCTTTCCCCCAAACACCTCCAAGAAGCCTC
>CAUJFU010000063.1 GCA_963169055.1 Myxococcota bacterium | reverse complement strand
AGGATCTGCGTTGGGTGGGTCTGCTGCCGAAGAGATAGGGTTTGCTCTTGTTTTTGTTTTTTGCCGCCTATGAATGCGACGCCTTGAATTACTCGTCGAAAAAAATCCAGATAAGGCGGTTGTTGCTGACCATACCCAAATGCGTCACCAGTCCGAAGGCTTTGCAGACCTTTTAACTCAACTGTTCGTGCCTTTGGTTTGTGCTTGGTTCTGCCGGGTTGGCCTCGTGTTCTGTTTTTGTCTATGGCTTCTGGAGCAACGGGTGGAGCGGGTGGTTCACCGCCTCGCCTCGGTGAGGCGGTGGGTCTGGGTTGTGCTCGATCCTTGTCGTGTGGGAACGTGCCTGCGTTCTCTCTCTGAGATCCATCGGAAAGCGGAACATCCTCAGATCCGACATACTCGTCCAAGATCACCGGCTCTTTTTGCGCTGGGATGGGGGTCTGAGCCGTGGTCAGAGAGACTTCAAGCAAAGCCGCGTGTGCATCAAAAAAATCCGTTTTTCTTCGGATGCTTGCGGACAAAAGAGATTCAGCTTCTTGTAATTTTTTGAGCCGTCTTTGTGGATCGTGTTCGATGCGCCGCGCAACCAACAACGCAGCACGACCTTCCAGATAATACGCCCAAGGCGCAGAAGCCGAACGAGAGCGCAACCCAACCATCTGCTTTCCAAGAAGCGTCAACCAGCGTGTCGCTTGTGTGGGAGACGCTTGTTTTGACCACTCCAACAAGCCCATCACAACGAATCCCATCACTAGCTGCTCAAAGCCATCCGTACTTCCGCTCGATACCATCGAGAGTTTTGCGAACGCACGAGAAAACCACGGAAGCGGAGAACGTTGCTGTTGTGCCTCAAACAGTCCCTCTGTGTAGAGACTCAACCCCTCGAATAATGCGAGATATCCCTTGGGAAACAAAAGCCGCGTACCGCTTTTTGTGGATTGGATTCGGCGCGACTCGGCGACCAATTGTTTGCCTCGATCGAGATAGAATCGTGGATCGCGGTGGTGTCGGACTTGGTGAAACGCGCACAACCACATCCCATGCAGATAAGGCTCGATGCTGACGATGGGATCGATCCGAAAGGCCCGTTCATAAAATGGAACGGAAGCTCGACAATGGCCGCTTGGAGGTCCACCACGCCACATCGCCTCTTCTGCAAAAGCGGTGTGGATGCGTGCGATCTCCAGCAACAACGCCCCGTCGTTTGGGTACAGATGCAACGCCTTGTGACTGGAGGCAAGAGCGCGCTTTAGCCATGTGTGGTTGGGTTTCTGCTGTTCAAACGCCTGTCGCCCTCTTGCGCTGTAAAGCAAAGACAGCAACAAGTGAGCAAGCCGCGTGTCGGGCCTCGCCGTCAGCGCGTGTTCGCAAGACTCGATCCCTTTCCCGATCACGCTTTGATCGGCTTGTGCGCTCCCCTCCGTAATTCTCGTATACACCGCGTACGCAAAGCACAGCGACTCATACAACCCCGCCTCACTCGGCGCGATCTGCAACGCACGTCGCAAAAGTCCGACCGCCAATCGGTAATGTTGCTCCGCTTGGCGTAGTGCTGTTTCACTATCTTGTTTCTGTACGGATCTGACACGCCGCAGTTGCCACACCACACGGCTCCAATGAATGTGCGCTTGCAGTCTCAATAACTCGTACATCCACGGATATTCGACAAAACCCTTTTGCAAGACTTCCAATGCGCGAGACCATTGGTCTTTACCAAGCAACCGCATCGACTCCAACACCGCGATCTCTGCTGGATCATATCCGCCTTTCTGCGCTTCCTTTCCTTGTTGTAGGTGGCTCAGATAACGCAGATAGCGCGGTGGTTTCGAGCCTTTCAACCTTTTCCCGATCTGGGTGGTTTTGATCCACTGGCTCTCCCACCCCAACAAAGCCAACATCGGCCCTGCGCTCTTTTCGCCCATCGACCACGCAAGTCGTAGATGCTTGCGCGCCTCTTTGCGCTGCCCCAAACGAAGATACGCCATGCCGACCCGATGATGCGCATAACCACGCAAGATATCATCTGTTTTTTTTGTGTCCCGTTCCAGCGCTTCGAGCAACCGCAACGCCTTGTTTCGCTCAGGGGTCGTGTCATGTAGCGGCAACATCGCAGACAGCCGCATCAACGAAGCGATCTTTTGGGTGCGCTCTTGAAAAGAAAGCGTCCAATAACGCACTTGTTGCGCCCGCAGATGCGCAGCTTGTTGTTCACGCTGCCTCTCTTGCGCAGCACGAAAACGCTCCATCCGACGCTGCCAAGCCTGAAACAATCCAGCGCTCAACACAAATACCACCAACACCGCCACAGACACCACCCAGCGATGGCGATAGATCTGTCTCCTCCAACGATAAAATAGGCCCGTCCGTGCCGTCACAGGCGACCCTTCCTCAAAGCACGCCAGATCTGCCGCCAGATCCGCCATCGACGCATAGCGAGCACTTGGATGTTTGGCAAGGCACTTGTGAACAATCGCCGCCAGATCGCGTGGAATCCCCAAACGCGCCAAGGATGGGGGTTTTTCTTGTAAGATTTTTTCAAATAACGCTCTGCCTTCCCCACGAAAAGGCGGCTGCCCCACCAAGCACTCATAAAACGTCACACCTAGCCCATACACATCGGTCGGACGATCCAGATGCACGGCATCCCCCGCGATCTGCTCGGGAGACATATACAACGGTGTCCCCACCAAAGAAGCCCCTTCCTTGGCCCCCGCTTGGTTAAACTCATGCGCGATCCCAAAGTCCAAGATATACGGCTGCCACCGGCCTCCTTCCTCTTCCCGAACCAAGATATTCGAAGGCTTGATATCCCGATGCAACAAGCCTTGCCGATGCGCCGCATGAAGCGCATCCGCCAAAGCACGAAAGACCGCAACCTTTTGCAACAGCGACATCTTCACGCTGGCTTTCTCTAAAGTCTCGCCTTTGATGTACTGCATCGAGATGTACGGATAGCCCTGAAACGTCCCCACCTCGTACACCTTGCAGATATTCGGATGATCCGCTCGCGCTTGGGCTTGGGCTTCCCACAACAAACGCTCCAACCGCCGCGCATCACAGCGCTGAAGAAATTTTAACGCCACCACCCGCCGCAGCATCTCGTCGAACACACGGAACACCAGCCCCGCTCCGCCTTTTCCAAGCACACCATGAAAGGTATAACGCGGCCAATCATCGAACAACGCTTGCCCCGCCTCCAACGTAAGCTGGCCCACACGCACCAGTTCCCCCGTCGGAGACACCGGTGTTCCCGAGAGCTTCTCTCCTTGCTCGACAGGCGCATCCCCTCGAAACAACAAGGTCTCTTGGGTCAGTGAAGTCTTGCTCGTTACGTCCTGCTCGCTCAATGCCTCGCTCCTCTATCCATCGCATCGCTCCAAAGGAGAGCTTTCGCCACAACCCATGCTTCGCGCTACATACGTTCCACAAGCCCTTTGGTGCTATCGAAGGATCAGCCCATCCCATCCGCAACATCGCTTGTCTTGATCGATTAGGGCGTGACGTTGCCCTTTTTGGAACCAAGCAACGACAACATCCCTTCTGCAAAGCCCTTCAATCGGGCTGTTGGACGTGGCGTGTCCTCTTGGTCGAGGACACCTTGGATCTGCGCCAAACGCGCCAACATCTCGCCCATATCTTGCGGGCGCTCGTTGAGATCCAACGCCATACAATCTCTCGTCAAATCCGCCAAGATCGCAGGGATATCGGGGCGGATATCTCGTGGGTCGGGTGGCGGTGACTGGATCCTCGACATCAACACCTCCATCAAGCTTCCCCCCTTTGCAACGGGCTTTCCCGTCAACATCTCGTACAAGATCGCCCCCAACGCAAAGATATCCGCTCGTTGATCCACCACACTCCCCGCTTTGATCTGCTCTGGAGCCATGTACGCGGGCGTTCCCATCACGCTCCCATCTAACGTCTTAAACGCCTCTTCGCCCTTCGTTTGCCGTGCGATCCCAAAGTCTGTAATCACCACACGGCCCTTGTGTTCGATCAAGATATTTTCGGGCTTGAGATCCCGATGGATCACTCCTGCCTCATGCGCCGCTTGCAAACCCTCACAGATCGGTCGTAATAACGCACACACTCGCACAAAAGACAACGGATCCGAAGCGATCAACCCATCCAAAGAACGACCTTGGATCAACTCCATCGTCAGATAATAGCGATCCCCAAGCCTCCCCATGTCAAAAATCCGTGCGATGTGGCGATGCGTAATACGCCGCGCCAACCGAACCTCCCGACGAAAACGTTCTAAACTATCCCGCTTGCGGCTGTGCGCGATCGACAACAGCTTCAACGCAATGATATCCCCGACTTCCATATCATGCACACGAAATACTTCACCCGTCGCCCCTTCCCCGATCTTCTCCAACAGCGCGTACCGTTCCGCCAATACGATCGCTCGTTTCTTTTTCACAGCCACAGGTACAGCCGCAGGTACAGGCACAGGCGCAGCCGCAGCCACGGGTACAAGTACAGCCGCAGGCACGGACACAGGCTCAGGTACAAGCGCAGGTGCAGCCGCAGGTAGAGCTACAGGCCCAGTCACGGGTGCAAGTGCAGGTGCGGATGCAGTCGCAGGTGTAGCTACATCCACAGGCGCAGGTACAACCACCACATCCATCTCGGGCTGCGTCGCAGCGGGGGGAAAGGTTTTCAAAAGCACCGTCTCTGGCGCATCATCGTCCCACACCGCAAGCTCAGGAGTATCCGCTGCAAGCACATCCACCCCAAAGCCCACGCTCATCTTCTCTTGTGCGATCAGCGTGGGTTCCGCTTCGTGGACAGGTACATACGACGGGACAGAAAATGCCGCCGCCGACGGAACAGAAAATGACGCAGCATCCGCCTCAGTAGAGTGGTTTATTTGCTTTTCGTTCGCGTGGATTGCTTGTTTTTCCGAACGTGCTTCGTTCGCGTGACTTGCTTGTTTTTCCGAACGTGCTTCGTTCGCGTAGCTTGCTTGTTTTCCCGAACGTGCGGCGTACCTCGACACCACAGGAAGCTCACCCGAAGACAGCCGTTTTTTGCGCTGCTCTTCGGGAAGAGTCGCATACATCGACATGATCGGAAGATCCCCCGAAGTGATCGACTCGCCGTCCTTGATCGATGCCAAAAAGCCCGACATCTCGACCGTTGCACCCTCGGGTCCTTCTTCGAGCAAGCCCCCTCGATCATGGATGGATTCGGATCGTGCCGCAACGCTCGTGGCATCGGTCTTTTCTGACGAGGTGATCGTACCCGTGGCGTTGGGCTTTTGATAGGAAGTGATGATGCCCGCTGCGTCGGGCTTTTTGTAGGAGGTGATTGCACCCGCAGTATCAGACTTCTCAGGCGAAGCGATGATGCCCGCTGCATCGGATTTTTCGAGTGCGGTGATCGCGCCTGTTGCATCGGCCTTCTCAAATGAGGCGATCACACCCGCTGCATCGGACTTTTCGAGTGGTGGTTGTGTTTTTTTGGGCCGCATCAGCGATCGTACCAACCGATTCGCAAACATCAACGTGTCTTCTTGTGAAAGCCCCATCTCGGAAAGCTCCTGCACTTCGACTGCATGGGCTGTTTCGTTCGTTCCGTTCGGTTGGGCGATCTCGTTCGTTTGGGCTGTTTCGTTCGTTTGGGCTGCTTCGTTCGTTTGGGCTGCTTCGTTCGTTTCCTTTGGTTGGCTTTTCTCGTTTGTCTTGGCGGCTTCGGATACAGGCTTGCCCGCATCTTTCAATTCAGCCTCTTTCTTAGGAAGTTCAGGGTGTGCGTCGTCTCGCCCGATAGGCGCAAAACGCGGATGCAGCCGAGCTTGTTGTTTTTGTTCGTACACGAAAGACGCTCCTTGCGACAAAAGGGCCTTCAGAACGGGTTGGCACTGTGGACAAAAAACCCCTTATTCGCTGCACTTCAAGCGAAGCCGCTGTGAGTATGAAAAACCTGCGATCTTCTCGCCGATACGGGGTCAAGGGGGCCGAGACCTATGGCGGGGCGTGGGGTGGAACCCCACCAAACCATCCAACGGCGTAAGTCCTATTCACCGTCCACGCCATGCACCATACACACAAAGCGCTAGAAAACAAAGCATCTCCTCCCGCATCTCACATCTCATTCTCCGCCTCCCACCGCGATCATCGAAACACAAAGCACACACCGCACCGCGCTCCATCGCACCCCCCACAAAACCAGCCCCCCAATAAGTCCTAGCACAAGAAGACGAAAGCGGCACGCTGCACCTTTCTTTGCATTCGTTGGCTCTACAGCCGACGGGTGCAATCCAATTGATGCTTTTTCCCGCTGCATCGGGCGCGTGGAAGAAGCCTCCTGACAAAGCGCACCCTAGGAGTTGCAAACAGATGGATTCGTGGGGCCTCTTTGTCTTCCTTGCAATCTACTTTGCGTTACAGTTGTGGATCTTGCCCAAGATGGGCGTTTCCACCTGAATGCGCGGTGCGTGTTCTCCGGCGGAGAACAACAAAAAGAATCCAAAACCCTCGGATGATCCGCCCAAACAAGGATCATCCCCTTCGGCGTAGAAAGGAGCGCGATTGCTCCCTCCACTCGATCAAAGATGGGGTGGGGGCCTCTGCGCGAAATCCATGATCAAGATCCTCTTTCCTTTCCTGCTCGGCATCATCTCTTTATTTCACCCACATCTTTGGCAGAAACTGAGGATGTTGTGGGCCTATCTCACACACTCCAACTACCGGTTTTGGACGACATTTCAACCGATGGATATCTTGGATCTGCTGATGCACGCGGCCTTTCCCATCTTCTTCTTTGGTTGGGGATTCCTTCTCCTACGCAAAAAACGCTCCGTCCCACCCCAAGCACAGGGCTAGTTCTCGCCTTTCTTATGGCTTTCCTTGCCCAAAAACCTCTTCTCCATGCGCTTCTTCTGTGCTACAAAAAGCCTGATTACCGCCCAAAGGAGCGCACAAGATGTTTTCTGGAGAACGGATTCAGATCCAAGGAACCGTACAAGGCGTCGGGTTTCGCCCCACCGTTGCGCGTCTTGCCCAAGAGATGGGCCTTGGCGGATGGGTACTCAATGGCCCCGCAGGTGTCACGATCCATCTTGCCGCATCCACCGACCAATGCACCGCTTTTCTTGATGCACTTCGCGCAAAACTACCACCCATCGCAAAGATCGAAAGCATCCAACGCACCCCGCTCTCCCTTTCTCCCGAAGAGACCGCCACCTTCACCATCCGTCCCAGTCAAAGCGGGCCTCTGCAAACCACCATCCCGCCTGATGCAGCCGTCTGCCAAGCTTGCCTTCGAGAGATATCCGACCCCAACGACCGCCGTTTTGGTTATGCCTTCGCAAGTTGTACGCATTGCGGCCCCCGCTACTCCATCGTCCAATCCATGCCTTACGATCGACCACGCACCACCATGACGGCCTTTCCGTTATGCCCGGCTTGCCGCACTGAATACGAAGACCCCAACGACCGCCGTTTTCACGCCCAACCCATCGCTTGCCCACAATGTGGCCCACACCTCCGCTTCCGTGTCCTCTCTCCCACCGAGGCCGATGTCCCGCGAAAACAGCCTCCCGCCCCTCCAAGCTCCGAAACCACCCCTCCCAACGAGGCCGATGTCCCGCAAAAACAGACTCCCGCCCTTCCAAGATCCGAAACCACCCCTCCCAACGAGGCCGATGCTGCACTATCGCAACAACATCTGCCCTTTTTTCGGGCATTCGAGGCAGCCCTCACCACCGACGCCGAAGTCTTGCAAGCAGCCCATCAACTCCTTGCATCGGGAGGAATCCTTGCGGTCAAAGGGTTGGGCGGATACCACCTTTGTTGCGATGCCACCCAAGAGTCCGCCGTGTTGCGACTCCGCCAACGAAAACAGCGGATGTTCAAGCCTTTTGCTTTGATGGTGCGTGACATCGCCGTCGCATCGGCCTTTGCGCAAGTAGAAGATGCTGCGCGTTCACTTTTGACCCATCCTGCCGCTCCGATCGTCTTGTTGCCCGCCAAGCCCTCCACTACGATCTCGCCGCTCGTCGCCCCTTACCAGCGCGACATCGGCATCATGTTGCCCACAACTCCGCTGCATCAGCTTTTGATCGCCCCATTCGACCGTCCTCTTGTCTGCACCAGCGGCAACCGCAGCCACGATCCACCCTGTATCCATGATGACGATGCCCTCGAACGCTTGGCGGATATCGCCGACGCGATCCTCTCTCACGACCGGCCCATCGCCCATCAGATCGACGACTCCGTCGCATGGATCGATCAAGGAACCCCTCGCCTGATCCGACGCGCTCGCGGTTATGCCCCCCAACCACTCTCTCTGCCTCCCGAACTGGCCCACGCACCGCCCATCCTCGCCCTCGGCGGCCAGTTCAAAGCCACCTTCTGTATGCTCCAAGACGGAAAAGCGCTTCTCTCACCGCACCTCGGCGACCTCGATCAATACGCCACCTTCGCGGCTTGGAAAGAAGGCTTACACGAACTCACCACACTTTTCTCTCATCAGCCCGCCGTGATCGCCGTTGACGAACATCCCCAGTACATCGCCACGCAACACGGACACACGCTCTCCCAAGAGCGCAGCCTGCCGCTGCACAGCATCCAACACCATCACGCCCACATCGCCGCGTGTATGGCCGAACACCAGCGCCCACTTACGGCTCCACCGTTGCTTGGCATCGCTCTCGACGGCCTTGGATACGGCCCCAACGGACAGCTTTGGGGTGGCGAATTCTTGCTCGCAGATTACCGCTCTTTTCAACAAGTCGCGACCTTCCAATCTTTCCCGCTGCTTGGCGGCGATCAAGCAGCACGTCAGCCTTGGCGCAATCTCTACGCCCACCTGCTCACCCAACAACCGCTCAATGCGTGGCAAGCTCAATTCGGCCCGATCCCACCGCTGCGTTTGCTCTCCCATCGCCCGCATGGACTCCTTGGCCTGATGCTTCAACGCCCCGATCTCTCGCCCCCCACCTCTTCTTGTGGCCGTTGGTTCGATGCCGTCGCGGCTGCCCTCGATATCTTCCCCGAATCCATCGAAGAAGAAGCCCAAGCCGCCATCGTCCTCGCCTCTCTCGCTGCTTCTTCTCCACTTTTGTCTGATCCATTCCCGACACTTTATCCATTTGCTATCCTCAGAAATAATCACTTTTCTCACATCACGACCTCCCACGCTACATCATCCTCCGCTCCCTCCCCCCAAAACCCTTCCCCCACGCCCTCCTCATCGCCCTCGCAGCAAGCCCTCCCCGCACCGACACAACCATCCCACCATTTCGCAACGGCACAACCATCCCAAACGCAACAAGCCCACCCCCTCGCACCAACGCAACAAGCCGAAAACTCCGCATGGATCTTGTCACCTCGCCCGATGTGGCCGGCCCTGCTCCACGATATCCAACAAAGCCGCCCACAGGCCGAGATCGCCGCACGCTTCCATCTCTCCCTCGCACGCGCCATCACAGAACTGACCCGCCTCCTACAAATCCAGCATGGGTTCGATACCGTCGCCCTCTCGGGTGGCGTCTGGCAAAATCCGTGTTTGCTCCAACAAGTACGCCACACCCTCCAGCAACAAGGCTTCTCTGTTCTGACCCACCAACACGTCCCCACCCACGACGGCGGCATCTCCCTCGGACAGGCCGTGATCGCCGCCGCACGCCTGCTTTCCACCCACTGAATCTAGGCTTTTGTGATCTTTACGGGTTAGCCGCTGCTTCAAGACGCCATGAACACGCCTTTTTTCCAGACCGCGCAAGTCCTTTCCTCCCCGAAAAAAACCAGCCAACCCAGAAGAGGCTCGAATCCCTACACCGTTGCACATTTCGGACACCTCTGGCACAACACGGGTGACGCAACAGACGGAGGGAGCGTATGTGTTTAGGAATCCCCGGACAAATCATCCAAGTGACGGATACCGCCCGCAAGCTCGGCATCGTCGAGATCGGCAGCGTTCGTCGCACTGTAAACCTTGCCTGCATCGTCGATCAAGACCATGCCATCGAGACTTGCGTGGGTGCGTGGGTGCTTGTGCATGTCGGCTTCGCGATGAATCGCATCGATCCACAAGAAGCTCAACGAACGCTCGACCTCTTGCGTGAGATGGGCGATCTCCAAAAAGAGAGCGCCTTGATCGAACCGACTGACACCAAAACTTCGGAGGGAACGGGTGAAATACGTTGACGAATTTCGTGATCCTGCCACAGGCCAACAACTCTTACAGCAGATCGCCCGTCAAGTCCGAGAATTAGGGCGAGACGCACAACACCCACTCAAGATCATGGAAGTTTGCGGCGGCCATACCCACACCCTCTTTAAGTTCGGGATCGAGTCCATGCTTCCCGAAGGGATCGAGATGGTTCACGGCCCGGGATGCCCTGTCTGCGTCCTTCCTGTCGGCTGTGTCGACGACGCTATCGCCATCGCCACACAACCCAACGTGATCTTTACCACATACGGCGACACTCTCCGCGTCCCGGGTTCCCAAAAAAGTCTCCTTCAATGCAAAGCCGAGGGGGCCGATATCCGCACCGTCTATTCACCAAGCGATGCACTCGCCCTCGCCCGCCAATCCCCCGACCGTGACGTCGTCTTCTTTGGTATCGGCTTTGAAACCACCGCTCCTTCCGCCGCGTTGACGCTCCTACAAGCTCACGAAGAAGGTCTCTCCAACTTCTTCCTCTTCTCCACGCACATCACTATCATCCCGACACTTCAAGCACTACTCGATGATCCCCTCCTCCAAATCGACGGATTCATCGGCCCCGGCCACGTGACAATGGTGATCGGTGTCGAACCCTACCTCGCCCTTTGCGAGGCCCACCACAAGCCCATCGTGATCAGCGGCTTTGAACCCCTCGACCTCTTACAATCCCTTGTGATGCTGCTCGAACAGTTCCAAACAGGCCGATGTACCGTCGAAAATCAATACAAGCGCGTCGTCCAAAACAGCGGAAACCGCATCGCCCAACAAGCCCTCGAAAAAGTCTTCTTGCCCCGTGAACGCTTTGAATGGCGCGGCCTCGGCTCGATCCCCAACTCCGGCCTACAGATCCGCCCCGAATATGCTCATCTTGACGCAGAAAAACGCTTCTTGCTCCCTTCGCGCTCTGTCCCCGACCCCAAAGCCTGTCAGTGTGGTGAAGTCCTCAAAGGTGCGATCAAGCCTTGGCAATGCAAAGTCTTTGGAACCGCCTGCACCCCCGAAACTCCGATCGGCGCTTGTATGGTGTCCTCCGAAGGCGCTTGCGCCGCTTATTACAACTATGGTCGCCTTGCAACCACACGCACTCTCCCGCAGGAACGACCATGACCGACACCAAGCCTACTCCCACACCAGTCCCCGACAGCACAGAGGCCCGATACCCCTCTCCCCAACTGTGGGATCGCATCGAAGGAGCCCGTCGCCGCGCTGGGCGTGTGCGTGACACGGTGATCACCCAAGCCCACGGTGGCGGCGGAAAAGCCATGCGCGACCTGATCGACGATGTGATCCGTAGCGCCTTTGATAACCCGAACCTCCAGATCCAAGAAGACCAAGCCCGCTTTTCTCTTGCTGAAATGGCCCTTCATGGCGACCGCTTGGCCTTTACAACAGACGGCTACGTCGTCAGCCCCTTGTTTTTCCCGGGCGGTGATATCGGAAAACTCGCAGTCAACGGCACGATCAACGATCTGGCTGTATCGGGCGCACGCCCGCTCTATCTTTCTTGCAGCCTGATCCTCGAAGAGGGCCTTCCGATGGACACTTTGCGCGAGATCCTCGCCAGTATGGGGCAAGCCGCCCGTCAAGCCGGTGTCCAGATCGTCACAGGCGATACCAAGGTCGTCCCTCGCGGAGCCGCCGACAAGATCTTCATCTCCACCGCTGGCATCGGCGTGATCCCCGCTTCTCAACAGATCGCCGCCCACCAACTCCAACCCAATGACGCCATCCTGATCAACGGATACCTCGGCGATCATGGCGCAGCCATCTTGATCGCACGCGGTGAACTTCAACTCGAAACCACCATCGAAAGCGATTGCGCCCCACTCCACGGACTGATCGCAGCCTTACTCGATGCCAAGATCACACCCCGCGCCATGCGCGACCTCACACGCGGCGGACTCGCCGCCACCCTCAACGAGATCGCTCAAGCCTCCAACCTCCACATCGCCATCGACGCCACAAAGATCCCCATCCGCACCGAAGTACAAGGCTTCTGTGAGATCCTTGGCTTCGATCCCGTACACCTCGCCAACGAAGGAAAACTCGCCCTCGCCGTCCCTGCCGAACAAGCCCAAACCGCTCTCGCCGTCATGCGCGCCCATCCTCTCGGACAACACGCCGCCATCATCGGCTCTTGCCGCCCCGAACCCAAAGGGATCGTCACCCTTCAAAATGGCTTCGGCGGCGAGCGCATCCTTGCCATGCTCGTCGGCGAACAACTCCCTCGGATCTGCTAATGCACGAACTCTCCCTGACCCGCGATATCCTCCGCGTCGCACTCCAACACGCAAACGGCCAAACCATCCGCTCTATCCGACTCCATGTCGGTACACTCACCAATATCGAGATCTCCGCTCTCCGCTTCTGCTTCGATGCCTGCGCCGCTGGAACCCTCGCAGAAGGAGCCACCCTCCACATCGACACCATCCCCGCTCGTGCTCAATGCCTCGGCTGTGAACAGATCCTTTCTCTTCCCTCTTTCGCTGCCCTTTGCCCTTGCGAAAAAAAAGCCCGCCTCCGCATCCTCAGCGGCGACGAGCTTCTGATCAAAGAAATGGAGACCGAACCATGTGCGTAACTTGCGGATGCGGCAACACAAACAACACCACCCTCTCCAACCAAAATGGACAATCCATCCCACTCCATACACATACACACGAACATCCGCATACACATACACACGAACACCCGCACTCCCACGAACACCCGCACTCCCACGAACACCCGCACTCCCACGAACATTCGCATACCCACGAACATCCGCACTCCCACGAACATTCGCATACCCACGAACATCCGCACTCCCACGAACATTCGCATACACACGAACATTCGCATACCCACGAGCATTCGCACGAACGCACACACGAACACACGCACTCCCACGAACATCCGAATGAAAACACCGACGAGCATCCGCCCAAAGCCTCAAAAGCCGCTGTGACCGAAGTTTTGGATCTTCATCTTTTGGAGCAGCGCGTGCTTGATAAAAACGATCGGATCGCGGAGCGAAATCGGGGATTTTTTGCAGGGCGGGGTGTGTTTGCGCTGAATCTGATGAGTTCGCCCGGGGCGGGGAAGACTTGCTTGCTCGAACGTACATTGCGCGAGATCGGCGCACCTTGCGCTGTCATCGAAGGCGATCAGGCCACTTCTTTGGATGCCGAAGCGATCCGCGCAACAGGAACTCCCGCCATCCAAGTCAACACAGGCAAAGGCTGCCATCTTGAAGCCGAGATGATCTGGGCAGCTCTCCCCCAACTCCCCCTCCAAGACAAAACCTTGCTCTTTATCGAAAATGTCGGAAATCTCGTCTGCCCCTCGCTCTTTGATCTCGGCGAACACAAGCGCATCGTCTTGATGTCCGTCACCGAAGGCGAAAACAAACCCCTCAAATATCCCCACATCTTCCGCTCCGCCGATCTCGTCCTACTGACCAAGATCGACCTCTTGCCTTACCTCGATTACGATCTCCCCCGCGCACTCGACGCCATCCACACCATCCAACCCGACGCCGCCATCCTCCAAGTCTCCGCCCGCTCGGGCGATGGCATGGCCGCTTGGTACGACTGGCTCCGTCAACAAAAAGCATAGCAACGGGGGGAATCGAACCCACCCAAAAGATGCTTATGAGACATCTTGAGGCCCTGCCTCACGTTGCCGATAGATGCCCTCTGGTGGAATCGAACCACCAGCTCTGGCTTCGCGAACCAGTATCCTTGTCCATTGAACGAAGAGGGCTAGAGAAAAAGGCTTAGATTTTCTAAAAAATAATTGCGCTAGAGCCCAGACTCGAACTGGGAACGAACGGTTAACAGCCGTATGTGATTACCTTTTCACCACTCTAGCAGATGCCCTCGGGGGGATTTGAACCCGCAACTCACCGGTTAAAAGCCGGGTATGATCAGCCGTTTCACTACGAAGGCGACAAAGAGATTTTTACGCAAACAAAAAAGCCGTCTGAGAGGTTCACCCAGACGGCTTTTGATTCCGACATTGCGGAAGAAAGCGTACAGGCGAAGGGTCAGGTGGATGATGTTTGCGGGTCTGATTGGCGCGCATCATCTTGCGAACGATGAGGATGCAGAGATTGTGGCGACGTTGGCAAACGACCAAGGTGTGGCAGTTTTGGGCATGAACGACGCCAATGGCGGGGAGGACTTGTGTTTGGTTATGTTGGCGTGTCATCGGCAAAACCTTTGAAGAAAAATGCGCTGTTGGGTACGTCAAAAACGGCGCGTGTGATCGATTTTGGCGTTTCTACGCGGATCGAAAAACGGGGTTCAAAAAAAACCAAAAAAGATTTTTCCCTCGATCGCTTTCGCGCATTTGACAAAAACCCCGTGTTCGCGCCACTTCAAGCGACAGAGTCGCCTGTGTGAAACACCATCGATCACCCCGCCAATACGGGGTCAAGGGGCGACAGTCCCTTGCGGGGTTTGGGGCAGCGCCCCACAAAAAACAGACAAACACTCCCCCGCGCCCCCCGACCAACGGCATCACTCCAAACGAGAGAAGAAGAACAAAAGAAGAATTAGCGTTCGAGGTAGGTATAGCTGGTGAGACCTTCGTCCAAGGCTTCGACGGCGATGGCGCGGATCTCTTCGGAGAGGTGGGCATATTCGAGTTTTTTGTGGAGGGCTTCGCGCATTTGTTTGGGATCGTAGCCGACTTCGGACAAGAGTTGATCGGCGGTGTTGCCTTTGGTGACTTGGGTGATGCGCCAGCTACCTTCGTAGAGTTCGATATTTGCGGCGTCGGTGCTGCCAAAGAGATTGTGGATATCGCCCAAGGTTTCTTGGTAAGCGCCGATCAAAAAGACGCCAAGGAGATAATCGCTGTTGGGGAGGGGGAGATGGACGGGAAGGGTCGAGGTGATCCCGCCTTGTTCGACGTAGTGGTCGATGCGACCGTCCGAATCGCAGGTGAGGTCTTCGAGGCGAGCGCGACGGACGGGGGGTTCGTTGAGTCGTTCGAGCGGCATGATCGGGAAGACTTGATCGATCGCCCAGATATCGGGCATGGAGCGAAAGACAGAGAAGTTGCAAAAGTATTTGTCGGCCAAGATATCGCCCAGCTCGTCCAACAAGTCGCGGTGTCCGCGATTTTTGGGTTCTAGCGAGCGGTACACTTTGCGACAGACGGCATAGAACAATTCGTCTAGCCAAGCGCGTTCTTCGAGCGACAGCATCCCGTGACCAAACAGCGAACGCCCTTCGCTGTGGAAGTGCTGCGCTTCGTAGTATGCCTCGATTGGAGGGCGCTCATCGTCTTCTTCGGCGAGAACGTGCATGGTTTTGACGACGTAGTGGGCATCTTTGGGGGGGGCATCACCGCTCCATTCGGGGGCGGTTTCGAGGGCTGTGACGTTGGTGACCAACACAGCGTGGTGAGCGGTCAAGGCCCGCCCCGACTCCGTAATGATGTTGGGGTGCGGTAATGAAAACTCCGAACAGACGCGCTCAAGGGCTTCGACGATATTTTCTGCGTACTGTTCCGCACCGTAGTTCATCGAGAAAAAGCTGCGTCCGCGTCCGCCTTCATAGTCGACGGCGAGTCCACCACCGACGTCCATGGTGTCGATGGGTACGCCTTGTTGACGAAGCTGCACATAATATCGCGCTGCTTCGCTGATGCCCTGCTGGATATCCCGCACGTTCGAGATCTGCGAACCCATGTGAAAGTGCAACAGCCGCAAACTCGACAACATCCCCGCACGACGGGCCTCTTCGGTCAAATCCAACAACTGCCGCGCTGAC
>CAUJFU010000062.1 GCA_963169055.1 Myxococcota bacterium | reverse complement strand
GTCTCTTTTCTTCACCCGATGCCCGTCGGGTGATACGAAATCTGCCCATGCCAGAGACCCCCCGCTGGATGGGCTTTACAGACGATGTGTCCGAGTGTTAGGGGTGGAGGCCAACCATGGCTTAACCTAACGCCTATGGGGCAATGCCCCACAAAACTTATCGAATGTGTAGCGCCTATTGGATCGAAAAAGCGGCTTTTGCAAACGAGTGATGGGGAGTGACGATGCCGAAGACATCGCGGATGGAAGAAGATAGGTTGAACGACAAGAGCGTGGAGTCGATCGCTTTGGAAGTTTTGCCGTCGAGCGGCGAGTTGTCGGCTGTGGCGGGAGCGGGCCGATTGATGGCGGTTGAGCATCGTGCGATGTATGAGGGGCCTTATCGCGTGTTGTTGGTGGATGATGATCGCGATGTGATGGAGCCTTGGGGGCGTTATTTGCGGCGCAAGGGGTGGGAGGTCCATGTTGCACAAAGCGCGTTGGAAGCGTTGGAATGGTTGGATGAGGCGTGGTGTGATGTGGTGGTGAGTGATCTGTTGATGCCCGAGGTGGATGGGTTGTCGTTGTTGCAAAAGATCCGCGCACGCGACAGCGATCAAGCGGTGGTGATCTTGACAGGCTATTCGACAGAGGAACGTGCGATCGAGGCGGTCAGATGGGGAGCTTCTGGCTATTTATTGAAGACATCTACGATGTCGGACCTTTCGTTGACATTGGATCGGGTGGCAGAGCAGAGCCGTTTGCGCGTTCAAAACAAGCGTCTTGCGCAAGAGTTGCACACGCGAAACCGCCAGCTTGAATATCAAAATCGGGTGATATCCGAGCTTTATGACGTGAGCATCGTTCCAAACACAGATACTGAGGGGTTTTTGAACACGTTGTGTCAGCGTTTGCGCAAGATCTTGGGTGTGGAAGCTTTGCGGATCAGCGTGTTTTCCTCGGGTCTGCGTTTGAGTGCGGCAGCAGGCTACAAAGCCCTTGAATGGGGGGCAAACGAGCCTGAAATGCAGGTGCAACAAAAGCAGCGTGTGGTGACGATCGACGCAGAAGAAGTCGCACGCCATTATCCCGAGTTGATGATGCGGGATGTGACGTTTTGGGGGCAGCCGATCCGTGACAGCCACCAACAATTTTTGGGCGTGTTGGGGATGTACTTTTTGAACCCTGAGACCTTGCAGGGATTGGAAAAGGATCTTCTGGCGCTGATCGCGCAAAAAGTGGGTTATATGTTGGGCGCACGTTTGGCAGAAGCCGAACTACGGGAATCTTTTCAACAGCACATCGAGATTGCGCAGTTTAATGAGCAGCTATTGTTAGATTTTCGGATGGAAGAACCGCGTGAGTTAGAGTTGTTTCGTCGGACGTTGGATCGGATGTTGTCGCGGCGTGCAGGGGATCGATTGCCACCGTATGCGTTGGTGCTGCGGGAAGAAGGGACGCGGCTGCGTGTGACGGTTTTTGGTCGTGATGCGATGCAGCGTGTGGTGGTGATGGCTCCGTTGATTCCGGGTCCAGAGCTTTCCATGCTGTTTCCGGCACGTTCGGGGGGTGTGATCTTTAATCAGAGCGGGCTGCCTTCGGACTTGCATCTTTCGCAGCTTCCACATCCTCCCCAAGAGCTATTGCGGATCTTGGGGGGGCATATTGCCAACTTCGTGTGTTGCCCGCTGCATGCGATGACGGGGAGCATCGGTCGTTTGGTGTTGTTTAATTATGGCCGTCCTGTGCAACGGACGGATGCGGCGATCTTGATGTCTTATTCGGTGACGTTGGGATTTCAAATTACGATCGTTCGAGAGTTTTTGGATCGGCAACGAACGCAGCTTGTGGCGATGTCAAAACTGGCTCAGCTTGCGGAAAAACGGGACGATGAGACGGGGGCGCACCTTCGGCGGATTAGCCATTATAGTCGGGTGCTTGCGGAAGATCTGGCGGCTCCGTATTCGCCTTATCAAAAACAAGTGGATGACTTGTTTATTCGGGAGATCTTCGATTCGAGTCCGTTGCATGATATCGGAAAAGTAGGGATCGAAGATCATATTTTGTTGAAGGCGGGGCGTTTGTCGGAGGAAGAGTACGAGATTATGAAGACGCACACGACCATCGGTGCGGAAGTTCTCGAAGGTGTGGACTTTTTGAAGATGGCGCAATTGATCGCCTTGTGCCACCACGAGCGTTTCGATGGAAAAGGGTATCCTCAAGGTTTGCGTGGTGACGATATCCCGCTTGCAGCGCGGATTGTGACGGTTGCAGATGTTTATGATGCCGTGACTTCGGTGCGTGTGTACCGTCCGCGTGCTTTTACGCACGAAGAGGCCAAGGGGATGTTGCTGCGCGAGTACGCAAAACACTTTGATCCTGTGGTGGTGGATGCGTTCTTGCGGTGTGAGCAGCTTTTTGTGGATCTGAAAGAACGCCACGGCCACGCGCCGACCTCTGCGACGTGATCGTGGATTGTGGATTGTGGAGAATGCTACGGCCACGCGCCGATCTCTACGACGCGAGCAGGCGAGAGGATGTTGTCATGGAGGGAGGCCGATATCGCGAGGTGAGGGGACGTTCTTTTGTTGAAGTCGAGGAGATGGGGGCGGTGTTTTGGTGGAGCAGAGTTGACGAGGTGGGAAGAGAAGGCGATATTGGGCGGGATGAAGGCGGAGCGTTGTGCGGGGGTGATGGTTAAATCGAGCCACTCGGCACGATACGCTCGAACACAAGAGGCTTCGAAAGAAGAAAGGCGCAGAGCATGGAGATGGGCTACGCAAGCGGCGCGTCGTTTTCGTGGGGTCAAAGCGAATCCACAGGACAAGCAAGTGCCGAAGAATTGCGTTTGATGTTGGAGTTGACGCGGCGGGTATTTGGCGGGATCGGGGCGCATCTTCGTCAGGCGATCTTGGGGCGCGATGACGTCATCGAGTTGGTGTTGTTGGCGTTGTTGGCGGATGGCCATGTGCTGTTAGAGGATTATCCCGGCAGTGGAAAGACGACTTTGGCGAAAGCGTTGGGGCGTTCGATCCATAGCGAAAAGACGGAGTTTCCGACGTTTCGGCGGATTCAGTTTACGCCAGATCTATTGCCTTCGGATATTACGGGTGTTTCGGTATTTCAACCGCAAACAGGAACTTTTTCGTTTAATCCGGGACCTGTGTTTACGCACCTTTTGCTTGCAGACGAGATCAACCGAACTCCGCCCAAAGTCCAAGCCGCGATGTTGGAAGCGATGGGTGAGAAACAAGTGACGGCGGATGGGCGTTTGTACCCGTTGGATGACTTGTTTTTTGTGATCGCCACACAAAACCCGCTGGATGTGACGGGAACTTATCCATTGCCGACACCACAGCTAGACCGTTTCTTGTTCAAGATCCCGATGAACTACATCGACCGAGAGTCCGAGATGGAAGTGTTGGCCTTGCAACTGAAAAATGCGCGGATCGCACGTCCGACTTTGGACCCTGTTTCGCGTGAGGATATCTTGTCTTGCCGCAAAGCGATCGCACGTGGTGTGCAGGTCTCGATGCCAATCCGCGAAGCTTTGGTGGATCTCGCCCAAGAGATCCGCCGCGATCGTCGGGTGTTGCAGGGGATATCGACGCGGAGTTTGGTGTTGGCGTTGCCAGCCTTACAAGCCCGAGCAGCGATCCACGGTCGGGATTATGTGAGTCCTGAAGATGTGCAAAAGTTAGGGCCGTATCTGTTTTGCCATCGGATGGAGCGAGCGCCCGGTAGTCCAAACGCAGAAGTGTTGTTCCGTGAAGCATCCCGCGCTCCGTTGGAGCGGTTGGTGCAAAGTCTGCGCAGCGGTGGCGGTGCCTCGAACGCGCCACCGCGATCTCCTCAACGCTGATCCATCCCATCCCATCGACACCATTGCTACCACAACGAAAAGGAGATCACGCGTGGGGATCGAATTGCAGCCTCAAGAGGTGGGTACACAAGAGAAACGTGGATTCTGGCGAAAGATCGGTCGTTTCTTGCGCCGTGCGTGGTTGCTTTTTCCACTCAGCCGCCGAGGGATCGGGATGGCCGTGTTCGGTGTGTTGTTTTTGTGGGGGTATGGCCTGCGCCAAAAAGATTGGATCTTGCTGGTGCTTGGGGCGATTGCGCTTTGTTTGGTGGTGTTGGGGGTGGTGCTGGTGGTGGGGACGGCGCTGTGGGTGGGATGGCGGATGCGTGCGCTGTCTGCAACGCCCACAGTGGCAACTCCGTTGCATGGTGTGGTTGGAGAGGCGGTAGAAACGGGGCTACGGTTGCCTGCGTGGCAGATGCCATTTGTGGATTTTCGGGTGATCTGGTTAGAACCGAAGGCCGAAGTGACGTTAGAGACGCACTTTCGGGGAATGGAAGAGTTTGTTCGTTTTCAGCGGCGGTGGTCGGCAGAGCGGATCGTTCGGGCATTTGTGGTGCGCGATTTTTTTAGTTTGTCAGAAGTGCGGTGGGAGCGGGAAGAACAACGATCGGTACAAGTTCTCCCCCGCGTATCGAGCTTTTTGACCACCCCCTTGCGTTCGATGTCGGATGGTGAAGGCCATTATGTTCCAAGCAGCCCACGTCACGGGGATCTTGTAGACACACGGGCGTATATGCCGGGCGATCCGATACGCCACATCCATTGGAAGCTATTTGCACGTTCGCAACAACTGATCGTGCGGATACAAGAGCCTTCGAGAGACTACGATCTCAAATTACTGGCCTATCTGATCTGCGATTCGTTTGATGAATATGCTTCGGAGATCGCACGTTGGTCGATGGAAAGTGGCGCGCTTGGACACGGGTGGTCTTTGGGCGCGGATGGGAGTTCTTTGATCGCGAAAGAAGATTTGGCGACAGGTCGTGAGATCTTGGCGCGTTCGGGGACGGCGATGGAAGCGCAGGGTCGGGGGCTAGAGGGCTTTCTGGAGTCTGTGCAATTCGATCCAGAGCGCCACCAGTTGTTGTTGTTTGCGTCGGCGAGTGTCTGGCGTTGGTTGCCGCAGGTTCGAGAGACATTGAAGCGCCATCCTGCGCGGTGCAGTTTGATCGTTGCGGACAATCGAGAATTGGATGAGGAGGTTGTCTTGGACACAAGCGCGCCCCCCGCAAGCGAGCCGCGTTGGTGGCGTTTCTTTTTGTTACCAAAAGGAGAAGAAGAGCCACCGCAACCCTCTCTTCTCGAAGAACTGCGGCAGATCGGCCAACATGGGATGGAGCTGCGTTTTGCCGCACGACCCCAACGCAGCCGCTACGATGCACGCAACCTCGGCGAAAGTCTGTCTTGGTCTGGATAACCGCCTTTTGCCATGGACAGGATGCTCGCAGGGGGCTTTGGTGAAGTGGGGTTCCACCTCACGCCCCGCACCCTTAGCGCGGCTCCCTTGACCCCGAGAGGGGCGGGGCGGATAGACGCTTTTCAAACCAACAACTCTGCCGCTTGAAGTGGCGCGAACACGGGGTTTTTTGTCTGCTGGTAAGTCCTATCCTGTTCGCGATGGAAAGATAAAGAGAGAGGATCGAAGAGATGCAGATCGAACAAGCCGTACGGATCGAAGAAGTCAGCAAAGAAGACGGACAAAGTCTTTTGCGGCGTTTTGGCGTGACGTTGCGGGCGTTGTTGATGGCGTTGTCGATGCTTGCGTTTGGATGGGGCCTCACCACGGGCGTGGGGGTGATCGCAGGGGTGTTGGGGGCGATTGCAGGGGTGTATGCGGGGGAATGGTTGGCGCGCACGAGGTTGCGTACATGGATGTTGTATGCGTGGATCGTTGTAGGCGGGTTGGTGTGCGCGGGGCTTTCGTTTGCGTTCGGTGCGTGGTCGTGGTTGGTGGAGCTGTTGGGGGGTGGGATGGCCTTGCGTGCGGCGGATATTTGTTGGTGGGGGGGAGGAACGCTCGCGCTGCTTGGCGGATTGCGTGCTTTGGCGGTGCGTTCTCCAGCGTGGGTGAGTGTCGAGTTGATGTTGCCGTTGTTTGGGGCAGCTTCGTTGTTTGCTTCACACCGCGACAACAGCATCCATCGTCCACAATACCTTGTGGACTGGGCTTTGGAACGTGGCGAAGATCCGATCTTGTATCTGTTGTTGATCGGGGTGGGGGCTGCGATCTTGATGGTGCTGGGATTGATTCGGGTGCGACAACGCCGGCAGATCGTGGGGGTTGCGGTGTTGGTGTTGTTCTTGATCTCGTCGGTGCTGTGGTTCTTATCGGGGGTGGGAGCGGCGAAGCTGGACAAGTTTGTGAATCGGTTGCAAGGCAAAGGCGACGATAAGCAAGGCAAGAAGAAGGAACAAGAACAACAGCGTAAAAAACAGCAAGACGAGATGCCGTTCGATCCGCCTCCACCACAAAACCAGCAACAGCCGCAGCCTGAGCCTGTGGCGGTGGTGGTGTTTCGGGATGATTACCGTCCCAAACGCAAAGTCCTGTACTTCCGCCAGAAGGCGTTGAGTTTTTACAACGGCTTGCGGATGGAGAAAGGTTCGCACAAAGAGATCCACAACGATACGATGTCTTTTTTCCCGGACGAAGGGGTGATGGAGCATCTTTATGCAGCTCGTGGAAGCTCGCAGCAGGCGAAAGATGGCAAGCCGCTTCCGCAGCTTCAAGGAGACCGCAAGCGTGTACGGACGCGGGTATCGCTGTTGCGCGAACATACCCATCCCTTCGGCTTGTTGGACCCCACCAGTTTTCAAGGGATCGCAAACCCCAATCCACGGGTGTTTGTGCGTGCTTATGAAGTGGATTCGATGGCCTATGATGGGGAGTATGCGTTGACGCTCAAGGTGGGTGATCCGCGTTGGAGCAAGGATCTGTGGCAGCATTACACGGCTGGACCGCAAGATCAGTCCTACAAAGATCTGCTTGCGGAGATATTGAGTCCGCTTTCTGGAAAACATGCCAACAACCTGACGGCTAAGGCTTTTTTGATCAAGATGTGGCTGGACAAGCACACGTTGTATTCGCTGCGCCCGCCTTCGCAAGAGCGGATCAAGGGGCTGTGGGACAAACATCGTGAGCGGATCGAAAAAGGCAATCCGTGGGTGGATTTCCTGCGCAATCATCCCAGCGCAAAGAAGGTTTCTTTTCCTGATCCGCGTTACGAAGAGCTTACAGCCAAGCAAGATCCTGTGCGTCACTTTTTGTTTCGCAGTCGCATCGGGTACTGTGTGCATCTGTCCCATTCTTCGGTGTTTTTGATGCGACTTGCGGGGATTCCCGCCCGCATCGGCGAAGGCTACGCAACGCCCGACGACAACCGAGGCTCGACTTCGAGCTTGTTGATTCGGGACAATGAGGCCCACGCATGGCCGGAGCTTTACTTTGAGGGGATCGGTTGGGTTCCCATGGATCCTTCGCCCCAAGCGTTGCGCGAACAGCGCCAACCACCGCCCGATCCACAGCTTCGCCAAACCCTTGCAAAGCTTTCGCGCAACACACCTCCACCTCCCCCGAAGATCGGGCAGATCAAAAATCCCAAACAGGATATCGATCCGATCTTGCGGCGTCGAGAACCGTTGCGGGTCAATCTGTTCCCTTTCTTGTGGGCGTTGATCTTGGGTTTGTACGCCTTGAAGTTTGGGCGGCGTGCGGCCTTTTGGTTTGCGATCGCGGGCGGAGAGCGTCGGCTGCGCTGGTTTTTGATGTCGCTTGAAGATCGGTTTTGTGAGTTGGGGATGCGGCGTCCTGTGGGTGAATCGCTCGAAGTGTTTGCGGATCGTTTTGAACAGACGATTCCTGCGTTGCGACCGATTGTTGAGCAGCTTTCTGCTTTGCGCTTGGGGTCACGGCTTCCGCCCAAGGTCAACGCCCACGATCTGTTGGCTTGTCAGGTCCAGATCTCCAAGACCTTTGCTTGGTATCGCCAAGTCTTCGGCTTTTTGGACCCTGTTTCTTGGTGCTTGCATCTGTTTGATCGTTGGCGCGTATTGCCACCGGCTTTTTGGGTTCGCTGGAAAGACGCTCAAGCAAAACGAGCCGCCAAGAAGGCGGAAAAAAGGGCCGAAAAGAAGCGTCGTGCCACACCGTCTCCTGCTGTTTCTTGAGAGGACAGAGTCATGCGTTTGAAAAGATACGACGCGAACCAATTCTGCATCCGCTTGGGTGCGCATCTTCGGGCTTTTGTGCGCATTGTCTTGTTGGGCCGATGGCAAGGGCTGTTGTGCGCGCTTGAGAATTGCTTCGCAAGAAAACACGTTGCGCATTGTCGATGGCAAGGCTTGTTGCGTTTGGGGCTGCTGGTTTTGTCGGTCGGATGGGGTAGTCAGAGCGCTTATGCAGGGATCCGCCCTGATCCTTTTACAGCGAAGGTCTTTACAGAAAAAGAACTGCCCAAAACAGTTTTGGAGCAAGAGATCCTCACGCTGTTTGTGCAGGGAAAGATGAACCGTGCGCGCACACTGATCGAGGAAAGGCTGCTGCCAAGGCGGCCTAATTCGTATGTGGGCCGCTTTGTCTTGGCGTATCTGCTGCGCCACCAAGAGGGGGAATTGGTGTTGGCGTTGCGCTATCTGCGCGAGGCGAATGCGTTGTTTAAGGCGATCGTTGGGCGTGTTCCGTCGTTGAGCCATCATGTGATGATGCTGGAGATGATCTACAGCCTACGCCAGCTTGGTCGGGATGCAGAGGCTCTCAAGCTGATCCAAGAGCACGATCGGCTATATCCGATCTATAAACTCGAAGACCTGATGCCTTGGAGTTTGATGAAACTTCGCCGATACAACGAGGCGACGAATCTCGCTCTGACCTACCTGCAACAAAAGAAGTACAAAACCACCGCATTGAACGCCCTTTGCGCGATCACCTTCGAGCAGGGAAAGCGTGTCGAGTCATTGCATTATTGTCGTGAAGCTTTCGTGGAGGATGAAAAGATCGTCTCGCGTGACCGAACGACGCATCGCACCAACCTTGCAGAGGCGTATCTGGGCGTCTTTCGCTTCGATGAAGCCGAGCGTTATGCGCTTGAAGCCACCCGCTATTTTTACCCGGGCTTGCATACCAACCCGTGGGAGTTTTTGACTTTTGTGTATCTGGAGCAAGGCCGATTAAATCAGGGGTTTAACGCACTTCGTCAAGCACAAGATTGGAAAAACCGGCAGCTTCCGAATTTGAAAGAGTCGATGTTTGCGGGCCATCAGTTGTCCCAAGGAAATTTTTGGTTGTCGGTGGGCGATGTGGATCGCGCACACAAAGCGTTGGAACTGGTGCGAGACCGCCCTGATCGTCACGGTCACACCAGCGCAGATCCCCGTCAGCAGAGCGTTGGAGCGCATATCATGTTGCGCCACGCCCGCTTGATGCAAGTGGAGATCGCACGCGAAGACGCCGCTGCACAGGGCTGGTGGCAGCGTGTGAAGAACTGGTTTTGGCGTCAGTCTGTTCGGATCAATGCGTGGCTGGATGGTTCGATCGCACGACGCCAACTCGCAAGCGACATGGAGCTTTTGCAAAACACGCTTTCTCCGTATCGTTCGGGCGGAGCGACGGCTCCGTACTGGTTGATCGGTGAAGTGGTCGTGTTGATCGGCCCTGCGGTGGTGCGCGATCAGTTGCGGATCTTGCGTGCGCGAGATGAAAAGCATACCCCCGAGATACGGGCTTTTTACGATGCGCTCGAAGCCGAAGCCGCGTATCGCCAAGCTTCGTATGACGAAGCGTTGGTGTTTTCGCAACGTGCCTTGGCTGCTTTGCCAGAGAAGAGTAAGCCATTGCGTACAAGGATGTGGGGAATCCGCGCTGATATTCATCGCGTGCAGGGCCAAGAACAGCCCATGCGCGAAGCTGTGGCGCGTGTGCTTCAGCTCGACGGAACGGTGATGCGCCGACTCGGATTGGCGCTTCCCGTCCACGTCCAAACGGCTGGATCTGCCGATGCTTGGGCGGTAAGCGAAGCCTTGTTGCGTTCTCCGCGTTTTGTAAATTCGTTGCAGGGGTTTCGTTTGATGTTGCAGGAACATCCGCGTTTTCTTGCGATGACGCTTTCGACACCACAAGGGACGGTCTTGGCGCGAACTGGGATCGCACGCAAGCCCAAAGAAAAGCCAGATGAGTTTTTGATCCGCGCCAACCGAGAGATCCACCAAGCGATCTTCTCGCACAAGACCAACTTCTCTCGCAAAGACGCATCATCTCTCGATGATTCGCTGATCGGTACACCGTCCGATGCGATCCCTTGGCAGCAGATGTTAGATCAAGACAAAAAAAAGAAACCAAACAAAGAAGAAGAAGAATAAAGAGAGGTGTCTGGGTGGGATTTGCAGCGATTCGTGGTCAGGAGCGAGCGCTTCATGACTTGTTTTTTGCTTGGCAGCAAGATCGTATCCCCAACTCTTATTTGTTCACAGGCCCCGAAGGATGCGGAAAACGCACCACCGCTTTGGTTCTTGCGCGGCGGTTGAATTGTTTGACGGCGCAGTCCGATACATGGGAGCCTTGTGAGCATTGTGGGGCCTGTCAAAAGATCCTCCACGAGACCCATTCCGATGTATGGGTGGTGGAACCTGAAAAGCAGTTGTTGCGGATCGGCCAAATCCGCGATCTTCAACGTATGACCCGATTCCCTCCAAAGGAAGGGCGACGACGCATCGTCATCCTCGATCAGATCGAGCGAATGAATCAGGAAGCCGCCAACGCTTTCCTCAAACTGCTCGAAGAACCCCCCCCCAATAACTTGTTTATCTTGTGCGCTTCGGGCCTTGGTCAGATCATGCCCACCATTCTTTCACGTTGTCAGCGCGTTCCATTTGCCCCGCTGCGTCGAGAAGAGCTGACCCGTTGGTTGGTCCAACAACACGCGATCCCACCCGAACAGGCTTTTTTACTGGCCGGACTTGCCGAAGGCTCCCCGGGAAAAGCTTTGTTGTTGCATGCCCATCTTTCCGATGAACAGCGGCGTGCCTTGTTGACGGCACTTCCGACTCTTCATCGAGTCCCTACAGGGGCCACGACGGCCCTTGAGATCGCCGAACGCCTGAACAAAGAAAGCGAACATCTGGCGTTGTATTTGGATCTTTTGCGTTCGTGGCTGCGCGATCTGTTGTTGATTCGAGAGATCGGGTGGGATATGCAGCGCTTGATCCACCTCGATCTCCAGACGCACTTGCAAGAACACGCACAAATGTTATCCACTCCTGCTCTGTTTCGTGCGGTTCATGCGATCGATCAGTGTGAAGCGGCTTTGCGCCGAAACACCGCACCATTGCTGACTCTCGAACACCTTTTCCTTACGCTCGGAGGCATGGGTTGAATCAAGAAACGTCTCCTTCCAAACGATACGCCGAAGTGACTTTCCGCAAGGCGGGCCAAGCGTATCTGTTTTCTGCCGATCAAGTCTCCGTCCAAGAACGCGATAAAGTCATCGTCGAAACGGAACAAGGCATCGCCCTCGGTTCGGTCAAACGCACCTACGAATCGACACAAGCTCCTCCGCCAAGTCTGCGGATCTTTCCGATACTGCGCGCTGCAAGCCCCGAAGAACTCGAACGCTCCAAATACCATCGTTTGCGCGAAAAAGAAGCCTTTCGTTTCTGTCGTGAACGCGTCATGGTTCACAAGCTACCGATGAAAATGGTTCGCACCGAGCACTTGTTTAGCGGTAGCAAGATGATCTTCTATTTTTCAGCCGAAGGCCGCATCGACTTTCGGGATCTTGTTCGTGATCTTGCGAGGCATTTTCGGATGCGGATCGAGATGCGTCAGATCGGTGTACGCGATAGCGCCAAGCTGATCGGAGGGGCTGGCCCTTGTGGTCAAGAACTCTGTTGCAGCCGCTTCTTGCGCAACTTTAGCCCCGTCTCGATCCGTATGGCCAAAGATCAAAGTCTCGCGCTTAACCCCCAAAAAGTGTCAGGGGTCTGTGGTCGATTGATGTGTTGTTTGTCTTACGAGCAGAGCGTGTACAAACAACTGCGGCGCAACTTGCCTAAGATTGGCCGCGATGTCGAAACCATCGAAGGGATCGGCAAAGTAAGAGAAGTCCATCCGTTACGCGAGACGGTGCGTGTCGTCTTTTTGGATCGCGATCCTGTGATCGAAAAAGAGTTTCATGTCTCAGATCTCCCCGAGTACAAAGACGCTTTTGCGAAGGAGACGCATCCCGCAGCGTCTCCTCCTTCCGAAACGGTTGAAAAAGTATTCGATTTCGCAGACTTCGATAATTTCGATGATCGAGGACAAGCCCGAATCAAAGGCCGTCGTGGGATCGAACCGTTGATGGAGCCTCGAAACCTTCCATACCCTCTGCCTCCTTTTGATGATGATGAAGAGGATGCCGATGACGACGATGACGCCCCGCGCACACGTCGTCGCCCTCGATCTCCTGCTCCGCAATCTCCCCGTTCTTCGGCACCAAGCGAGCCATCTGTTCGGCGCGATGCTCGGCAGCCCTCTTCCTCAAAAGAGCGTGGCCCCCAAGACGCCCGACGCGAGCGCGATGTATCTGTTGAAAAAAGCCGTCACACGGAAACAACACCACGCCCTTCGGTCGCAACAGCCAAGATGCGCGTTCTGGATATCCACGCCAAAACGGGCCACTCAAAAACACCCATCGAAGAAAGCGCATCGCCTCAAGATATCCCTCCATCCTCTGATGAACTCACATCTCACCTGATCGATCGACCTGCAACGCAACACCCCACCCCACACGAAGGCTCAATGTCCTCACACGAAGGCCCAATGCCCTCACACGAAGGCACAATGTCCCCGCACGAAGGCACAATGTCCCCGCATGAAGGCCCAATTCCTCCACACGAAGGCCCAATTCTTCCACACGAAAATGCGACACTCGTGCATGAAGCACCCTTACGAGCATCAAAGACACGCACCGCTCCGTCAGATCCCCGACCACAACGCCCCCCAAATCGTCTTGAACAGCGCAACTCACGAGAAGAACAGCGCAACTCACGAGAAGAACAGCGCAGCCCACGCACGGAGCTTTCCGAGCCACAAGAAGAAAACCAACCTGTTCGTTTGCCTCGCAGGGTTTTGCGTAGCGACGGGGGGAACGATCGGCGCGGAATGCGTAGTGACGGGGATACAGATCGTCGTGGAATGCGTAGTGACGGGGATATAGATCGTCGTGGAATGCGTAGTGACGGGGATATAGATCGTCGTGGAATGCGTGGTGACGAAGGCATCGACCGACGTGGGGCGCGTAGTGATGGGGACACAGATCGTCGTGGGATGCGTAGCGACGGGGATACAGATCGTCGCGGGATGCGTAGCGATGGAGGCATCGATCGACGTGGGATGCGTAGCGACGAAAGAATCGATCGACGTGGGGCGCGTAGTGATGGGGTCGATCGACGTGGGATGCGCAGCGACGATGGAGTCGATCGACGTGGGATGCGCAGCGATGATGGGATCGAGCAGCGAGGGGGGCGCGGTGAAGGGAACGCAGAGCGGCGCGGGATGCGTGGGATGGAGGCCGATGGACGGGCGATTTCGCACGTGGAGCGGCGAGGGATCCGCGATGTGGATGGAAACCGACGCGATGTGGATGGAAATCAGAGAGAACCGCATGGAAATCAGCGAGCGTTTGACGTGCGCGAACGTCGAGGAGGTCGTGCGCAAGAAGAGTCGCGGCAACGTCCCACCCAAGGGCGAGGCGGAAGGGTCGGTATGCCCGAAGAATCGGGGGGGACACAAGCCGAACGACGTTCCCCTGCTGCTGACCGATCTGAGCGGGGAGGGCGACCGCCCCGACGTCACGAAGGGGCCGGTCATCGGCCTCCGCCTTCTCACAACGGGCCGCCTCCGCCTGCGCGACAGGGCGAGGCGACTGTACCGGGTGGTTCAGATGGAACACCATCACAGCAAACACCGCGTACAGACGAAGCGAGAGATCGCGATAAAAGGCATCGATCTCGCCCGAAAGACGGGGGTGATCAAGGATGAGTAAAAAACAGAGTTGTGCTGAGACGGAAGCGATGCTTTGGGAGGCGGCTTTGCGTGATGGAGGTGTCGTCGACACGCACCTTCACTTGGATCAAGAGCCCTTTGAAAAAGATCGTGAGGCTGTGCTTGAGCGCGCTCGGCGCGCTGGCGTCAAGCAGATGATCTGCATCGGTTGCGGTGTGGATTCTTCTCAAGCGGCCCTCCGACTCGCCGAACAAAACGAGGATATCTTTGTGGCGGTGGGGATCCACCCGCACGACGCAGGAACCGCTTCTGATGCCGATTTCTTGGCCTTACAAGAGATTGCAAAGCACCCAAAAGTCGTTGCTATCGGTGAGATCGGTCTTGACTATTTTTATATGCACGCCCCCAAAGAAACGCAACAACAGGTGTTTCAGCGTGGTTTAGAACTGGCTGCTTCGTTGGATCGACCGTTTGTGATCCATTCTCGCGATGCAGAAGAAGACACCGTTTCTTTGTTGGAGGCGTATGCTCAAAAACATCGGATACAAGGGGTGATTCATTGCTTTAGTGGGACGCAGTGGTTTGCCGAACGTTGCCTGTCTTTGGGGCTTTATCTTTCCATCCCCGGGATGATCACGTTTGTGAGTTCGGTCAAAAAGGTGGTGCGAGAACTACCTTTGGAGCGGTTGTTGATCGAGACGGATGCACCGTACCTTGCGCCGGCTCCTTTTCGTGGCCAACGCAACGAACCTGCGTACGTTCGGCAAACGGCGATTGCACTCGCGGAACTCTTGCGTGTGCCTCCCCATCTCGTCGCTTCGACAACCACACGCAACGCACAACAACTCTTTCGTCTGCCTCCCTTTGTGGAGGCCGATGCTTCGTCAGCTTGAGCGAAATCCTACTTGAGCTTGAGATCATCGAGAGCTTGTTGGAGTCGTTGTAGCTCGGCTTGCACTTCGCGTTGGCGTTTGCGCATGGACACGAGGTAGAAAAAAAACACCCACCACACCAAAAGATACGCGGCAAACAAGTAAGGACGATCCCAATAAGGAGAGCGCTTGCTTTGAGAGAAGTCGAGAGGAACAGCTTCTTCGGTGGCTTTGTTTGTGGGGGAGGGGGTTTTGGCGGGAGTCGAACGGGCGGGAGTCGAACGGGCGGCAGGTTGCGCGACGGTGTTGGCGGGCGGGCGGGGTTCAGAGGTACGCTTCGCAGGAGCAACATCGGGCCGAGGGAGGGGTTGCGCGGCCAGAGGGGACGGGAGAAACCATAAAGAGGAATACAGGACAACACAACGGCACCAATACATAAAACCTCCTTGCGATGGGCGTAAGCGCGTGATTTGATTTGCGCACGTAGGCGGGGTTGTTAGTTTGCTTTTCTGTGCGCGTCAAGTCCCCGCCAAGGCTGCTCTCTTCACTTCGTGGACTCTGTGACGTGGCAAACGCCTTGGGATGGCCCTTTGCGAAACAAAAGGGCTTGACCAAGGGCGTATGCTGGGGAATGATTTGCATTGCGCAAAAGAAGCGTTATGCTTGTGCTTCGTTCACTCTGGGGAGAGGTCAGATCTCCTCTTTGTCCAGAGCCGATCCGAAGCGTTCTTGCCTTCACTTTCATTGAATCGAAGCGAATACCACGAATGATCTCGGGCCATCAGCGCCCTGCACAAAGGAGAGTTAGAGCGTGTCTCAGAGCGAACAGAAGGAAAAAGAAAGCAACAAGGCCGCCACAGAGCAACGTGCAGCAGCGGAAACCACCAAGGATGCCGAATCAAACGCCAGCGCAAAAAGCGAACACATCGAGGCGACCGCATCGGACATCTCTCTCAAAACCGACGGCATCGGCTTAGGCTCATCCACCGTAGCCGAAACCATCCACCCGACAACGCACACCCCTTCTGGCGAACAGATGCAACATATCGCAGCTTCGGCTTCTTTGGAGGAAGCTGCTTCGCGGTCCGTTGAAATCTTGGAGATCCCCGACGACGGGCCGATCGCTCCCCCTCCGAGTAGCGCTGCTCGTAATGAAAGCCTTGTTGCAACGGCCAGCGCACTCCAAGAGGAAGTGGCTGAGTTGAAAAAGAAACTTCAAGAAACACGACGCACCCATCTCGAAGAACAGCTCCAATACAAACGTGTCACGGACGATCTCAAAAAACAGGTGGCTGACCTGAAACAGATCACCAAAGAAAAAGATGAGCTTTACGAGCGCTTGGTTCGTTTGTCCGCAGACTTCGACAACCTGCGAAAACGCAGCCAACGAGAACGCGAAGATGCCCGAAAATACGGACATGAACATCTGGTCAAAGAGCTTTTGCCGATGTTCGATAACTTCGATCTTGCCCTCAAAAGCATGGAAGACGCCACCTCTCCGACCTCTGTGGTCGAAGGTCTTCAGCTACTTTACAAACAATACACTTCCATCTTGCACCACCATGGCTTGCAGCGGTTTGACGCGAAAGGCGAAACCTTTGATTATACGCTGCATGAAGCGATCTCTTTGGTCGAAACGGATGAATTCCCTGACGGGACGGTCTGCGGCGAATTTCGAGCCGGCTATAAGCTGCACGACCGTATGTTGCGTCCTGCGATGGTCGCTGTTGCCAAAGCCCCCACCAAACCCGCCGAAGCGAAGCCGAGCGAACCTCTCGAAGATGCCGTAGGTGGCGGTGGTGAAACAGACGCTCCTTCTGCGCGAGACATCGCTTCCCAATCAGATGTGCCCCGTGGCTCCGATGCAACGGATGCTTCGAAAGAGGATCCCGAAGCGGCAACGGGAAAAGCGGACTCTTCTTCCGCTTCATAATCCGAAGCATCTTGTCAAACACGGTCGGTCGTTGGTTTCCGTGACGAAACAGAAGGGGCTATGATGAGCAAGATTATCGGAATTGACCTCGGTACTACCAACTCTTGTGTGTCGATACTCGAAGGCGGAGAACCCGTCGTAATCCCCAACGCCGAAGGCAGTCGAACCACGCCTTCGGTCGTGGCTTTTACTGAAAACGGCGAACGTCTTGTGGGACAGATCGCCAAGCGCCAAGCCATCACCAATCCTGAAAATACGATCTATGCGGTCAAACGCTTGATTGGCCGTCGTTTTCATAGCCATGAAGTCGAGGCTGCTTTGGGGACCTGCCCCTATCAGATCGTCGAAAGCCGCAACGGCGATGCGTGGGTCCAAGTGCGCGGACGCAACTATAGCCCCCAAGAGATCAGCGCCATGATCCTCGCCAAAATGAAACAGACCGCAGAAGATTATCTCGGCGACAAAGTGACCCAAGCGGTGATCACCGTCCCTGCGTACTTTGACGACGCTCAGCGCCAAGCCACCAAAGATGCTGGGCAGATCGCGGGCTTAGAAGTCATGCGCATCATCAACGAGCCGACCGCTGCGGCGCTTGCGTATGGTCTCGAACGCCTCGAACACGCCAAGATCGCTGTGTACGATCTCGGCGGAGGAACCTTCGATATCTCGATCTTGCAGATCGGCGATGGCGTCATCGAAGTCCTTTCGACCAACGGCAATACTTACCTTGGTGGAGAGGACTTTGACCGCCGTATCGTCGAAGATCTCGCCAACCAATTTTTGTCCGAACACGGCATCGATCTGCGCGAAGACAAGATGGCCCTTCAACGCCTCAAGGAAGCCGCAGAAAAAGCCAAACACGAACTCTCTTCTTCCAAAGAAACTGAGATCAACCTTCCCTTCATTACCGCCGATTCTACAGGCCCCAAGCATTTTAGCACGCGCCTGTCTCGGAATCGCCTTGAGAATCTTGTCCGCGATCTTGTCGAAGCCACGCTAGAACCTTGTCAGATGGCGCTTGAAGACGCCAACCTTTCGGTACATGAGATCGACGACGTGCTTTTGGTGGGCGGGATGACGCGGATGCCGATGGTGCAACAGCACGTCCGCGACTTTTTCCAGCGCGAACCCTGTCGTGGTGTCAACCCCGACGAAGTCGTTGCGGTCGGAGCCTCGATCCAAGGGGGCGTGCTGCGTGGCGAAGTCAAAGATCTCCTTTTGCTCGATGTCACACCGCTTTCGTTGGGGGTCGAAACCTATGGCGGTGTTTTTACCCGCCTGATCGACCGCAACACCACCATCCCAACGCGCCGCAGTCAAACCTTTTCGACGGCCTCGGACAACCAACGGATGGTCGAGGTTCATGTTCTTCAAGGCGAGCGTGAGATGGCCTCGGACAACCGAACACTCGGGCGTTTTGAGCTTATTGGGATCCCGCCCGCACCACGGGGCGTTCCGCAGATCGACGTCACCTTCGAGATCGACGCCAACGGGATCGTTCATGTTTCCGCACGTGATCTCGCCACAGGAAAAGAACAAGGCATCCAGATCTCTGGATCTTCCGGCCTTACGCAATCTGAAATCTCTCGAATGATCCGTGAATCCGAAGAGTTTGAACATGACGACGCCGAGAAAAAACGCCTTGCGGATTTGCGTAACAACCTGGATGGCTTGATCTACAACACAGAAAAAGCCCTCGAAGAATTCGGCCATCTCTTTGATCGCCAAGATTACGACCCCGTCGCCCGCGAGATCCAAGAAGCGCGTGTCGTCTTGGAACGCTTTGGCAACGATTACGAGCATCTCTCCGAGACCTATAAGCGCCTCGAACAAACCTCGTATGGCTTGTCCGAGTTGGTGTATCAGTCCATGGCTGAAGGGGGCGAACGAGGGCCGGGCGAGGATGACGATGCAGATAACCTTGGCTACGATTGAGTCAACGACCCGACTCCCGAGCTTTTGGGGGGCGTGATTTTTTTGGATTGGAGCGCGATGCCTTCAATCAACAATGGACTGTCTTGGACGCCCCATGGGTGGGCACATCATTTGGTTGACATGGATGAGGTTTTTCTGTGAGCAAGCCTGATTATTACGATCTGCTCGGTGTATCACGCCAAGCGGACGCAGCCGAGATCAAAAAAGCCTATCGCAAGATGGCGATGCAGTTTCATCCCGATCGCAACCGCGACAATCCTGATGCGGAAGAAAAACTCAAAGAACTGAACGAAGCCGCTGCGGTGCTTTTGGATGAAGAAAAACGCTCCGTGTATGACCGTTATGGTCACGAAGGGCTGAACAATCGAGGATTCGGCGGCGGGTTCGATGTCGGCGATCTCTTCAAAGACTTTTTCGACGGCATCTTTGGTGGTGGTGGGGGGCGGGGCCGTGCTGCGCGTGGGCGCGATATGGTGTACGAAACCTCGATCTCTTTTGAAGAGGCCGCTCGTGGCGTCGAAAAATCGATGGAAGTTCCCTACGAGATCCCCTGCAACACCTGCGAGGGCAGCGGAGCCAAGGCAGGAACAAAGCCCAGCCTTTGCCGTACCTGCGGAGGTGGCGGTGAGATCCGCGTCCAACAAGGCTTCTTTGTTTTGTCACGCACATGCCCCGATTGTCGGGGGGCTGGAAAGGTGATCAAAGAACCTTGCTCTGATTGCAAAGGAGCGGGACGCAAAGAAGCCAAAGAGACCGTCGAATTGCAGATCCCCGCTGGCGCTTACGAAGGTTTGCGCATTCGTATGCGCGGGCGCGGTGAAAAAGTGGCGGATGGACGGGGACAATCGGGCGATCTGTATGTGACGATCCATGTCGAAGAACATCCGCTCTTTCAGCGCGAAGAAGACGACGTGATCTGCGAAGTCCCTGTGTCTTTTGCACAAGCTGCTTTGGGGGCCAAGCTGGATATCCCGACCCTTGAGGGGATTATCTCCATGAAGATCCCTGCGGGCACACAGCCGGGAACCCTGTTTCGCCTCAAAGGAAAAGGCTTCACAAAGATCCAAGAATACGGAAAAGGCGACCAGATCATCCGAGTTGTTGTCGAGATCCCCACCCAACTCAGCACAGAACAAAAAGATCTGCTCGAACGTTTTGAAGCGCTCTCCTCAAACGAACAACATACACCCGCTCGTTCCGGTTTTATCGAGAAACTCAAGAGCTTTTTTCATTGGGATGGTTGAGGAGGGGACGATGACTCGCGTATTCAAACGACTTCTCGGGCTGGTGGTGATCGGGCTTGTTGGACCGTATGTTTTGATGGGCGCAAGCTGCCAAGGCAGCAACGTCAAACTCAATGGTCGGACATACAAACCTGAAAACGAGGGTGAGAAAAAATGGGTGGAACAAGCGATGGCTGCGAAAGAAAGCCAAGACAAATCCACCGAGGAAAAAGCGTGGGGAGGCTTACTCAAAGAGTACCCCAACTCGCAAGCTGTTCCGACCGCTCAATATCGCTTGGGCCATCTCGCCTACGAACAAGGTCGTTATGCCGATGCTGCGGGACTTTTGGAAAGCGCCCTCAAAGGCAATAGCTTGACTGGACCCAAACGAGCCAAGACGCGACTGTTGCACGGTCAAGCCCTGCTCAAGATCGGGCAAGCCAAAGCCGCCATCGAAGCCTTTGAAGACGCCTACCAACAGCTTTCTGAAGAAGAACAAAAACCTGTGGCTGCGATGATCTTGCGCGCCGCCAAAGAATCGGGCGATCAACGGGCTTTGATTCAGTGGCAAGCGCGGCTTTTGCCAACAATGGACGCTTCGCAACAAACAGAGGCCAAAGCTGCTCTGCTCCAAGCCATCGATGGGCGTTTGTCGTCCGCTGAACTTCAAGTGCTGTACGCAAAACGCGGTGAAACCTTGACCTTCCCTTTTGATTACATCGCAATGCGACTTGCGCTGTTGTCTTTTCATCAACAAGACTTCAAGGCTTGTGATGAGATCCTCGATGCTCTGAGCGGATCGATCAACCAAGAACATTCGCTATACAAGCGCGTTCAATCTTTGCGCGCACAGCGCCGTGAAGTGTTGCGTGTTCAGCCCAACGTCTTGGGCGTCCTCTACCCCAAAACGGGCTACGGTGCGGGCTTAGGCAAATTGGTACGCAACGCCATCGAACTTGCGACAAGCGGGCTCGAAGGGAAAGTCCAAGTGGTGTTTGAAGACACAGGGTCCCAAGCCTCAACTGCTGTGCGTGCGCTTGAAAGGTTGGTCAAAGAGCATCGCGTCGTCGCCATCTTTGGCCCCGTTCTTTCGGACGTCTCTCTGCCCGTTGCGCACCGCGCCCAAGAACTCGGTGTTCCGTTGTTTTCGATCAGCCTTGTCGAAACACTCCCAGATATCGGGTCTTATATCTTTCGCAACAACCTCACCCGCTCACAAATGGGAACTGCCATCGCACGCTACGCTGTCAAAAAATTGAGCATTTCTCGTTTTACAGCGTTTTATCCCGACGGAGAATCTGGGCGTATCCAAGTGGGGGCTTTTTGGCGAGAAGTCGAGCGACTGGGAGCCAAGATGGTCGGTGTAGAGTCTTACCCCGCCGACGTCAAAAACTTTGTGGATCCTGCACAGCGACTGGTCGGGCGTATGCACCTAGGTCTGCGCCCTTTGTGGTACAAATTTAGCGGCCAGTTGCGTCAAGCCCCCTCGGGATTTCTTCGCAAGCGCTTGTACCGAAACCTCGTCAAGCAATTCCCGCCCGTTGTGGATTTCGATGCGATCTTTATCCCCGATTCCATCGAGTACGTCTCGATGATTGCTCCGACTCTCGCGCAACAAGATATCGAAGTCAAACTCCATTACCCGTATTGGGAAAAGCAGGTCGAAGAACGCTACAAAGCATTGAACAAGCCCCTTAAATTTGTCCAACTGCTCGGAACCAACGGCTGGAACAACGAAGATATCTTTACCCGCGAACCGCGCCATGTCGTGGGCGGGATCTTTACCGTTCGCTATTGCCCGTGGGCAGCCAAGCGCGGTTCTTTGGTCCAAAACTTTGTGGACAACTACCGAAACAAGTTTCCCGGAGAGTTCGATCCAAAAAATCCAAAACCCCCATCCTACGTTTCCGCTTATGCGTACGACACGATCCAGATCTTGTTGCACGTTGTGGAAAAGTTCGCGCCAAAAACGCGCGAAGCCTTCCGCGATCAATTGCTCAAGATCAAAGATTTTGCGGGTGTCACGGGGCCGATGACGATCCAATCCAATGGCGAAACCATCGCACCGATCCAGTTTTTGGTCGCTCATCGCGACAAAAAATTCAAAATACACGGCACTTCGGCAGATATCGAATAACGGAACGTTGGATGGCAACAACACACCACCCCACACGCAAGTTACTCTTCCAATGCCCTTTGTGCAAAGAACTGGTACACTTGCAGCGTTTTTCTGCTGAAAAAGGACGCCTTTGCATCGAATGTCCTGCCTGCTTGCAACAAGCGGTGTACACGGCAGACACAGACATCTCCCCGCTTGTCGATCTCCCGCGATCACCCTCGCCGTCGTTTCTTTCACTAGAAACAAAGGTATCGACACCTGCTGTCGATCACATCCTCCCAACCCTCCCAAATCCGGGCAACAACAATTCCACAGACTCCCACACTTCTCCTACCGCGCTTGAAATCGAAGAACCTGCGGTTCAAAAGCCCGCCATCCAAGAACCCGCCATCGAAGCACCAAGGGAACCTGTGGCCTCGGTGGTTGGGCGTTTGGCCGCCGCACAAGGCTCCACCGCCCAATCATCCGACCCCCAAGAGTCCGATGGCGAGGCCTTTTGCCCGAAGTGTTGGGAAAAACGACGCCTAGAGAATTCTTCGTGCCACAAATGCGGTTTGGTGTTCGCAAATATCGGAGTCACCTTTGATCCAAACAAAGATGCCGTACCTTCGGGGCCTACAGGGAGAGAGGCCCGTGCGTTGTGGACGGCGTTGCTTGTCGATTGGGAAGAGGAGCCGCTACACAAACAATTTTTGCAGTTTTGCCAATCGCAAGGATTACTTGAGTTCGCAGCCCAATGTTATCGAAAAGAGCGTGCAAAACGCGGAGCCAGCGCGCTGATCGACGCCCAGTTAGAACGACTGCTTGATATGGCACAACAACAGTTCCTTCAAGCGAACAAAGCCAACGCCGAAC
>CAUJFU010000061.1 GCA_963169055.1 Myxococcota bacterium | reverse complement strand
AAGCTCCCCATCGTTGGATGGCGATCCCATCGGGATGTTGGGCTTGAACACACCATGCGCGCCATGCGCAAAGCAAGGTTTCTTGGAGGATGTCTTCGACCGCAGCCACAGGAGCGATGCGTGCGATCTGGCGGCGAAGTTTCGCCAGATGGGGTTCGATCTCGGCGTGGAAGGCTCGTTCGTTCGAGGGTACAGCGCAGCGTGTGGGGACTGGTTTGGGGGTGGGCTGTTCTTGCATCGCTGATCTCCTGCCGCTTTGTGGACTCTATCTGTTAAGACGACACGTTGGAGCAAAGTTCCTAGTCCGACCAAAAATTTTTTGGGCCGACTGATCGGGAAGTCGTGCGTCGGGCAAAAAAAGCCGTGTTCGCGCCGCTTGAAGCGGTGGTGCTGTTTGTTTGAAAAACGCTGATCACTCCGCTAATACGGGGGCAAGGGAGCCGCGCTCCCTTGTGGGGTGTGGGGTGAAACCCCACATATCCGAAGTGTTCGAGACGTTCACGAAGAAAAAGTAGAGCATCGCAAGACAAACCGACCGCGTTGGATCGCGTGGGGTTGCAAGACAAAGACGCCTGTTCCTTCGATGCCTTGGGCAAAAAGACGGAAGCCGTCGTTGGCGTTGGTTTGAGGTTCGAGCGCAAAGAAAGGCTCTCCTGTGGGAGTGTACAGCAGATAATGGGCAAAGAGAGGATCGGCATCGAACGTGAGTTGTTGTTGGTGTGCGGGAAAAAGGATGTGGGCGGGGGTATGGCAGCGGCGTTGGGTGAAGAGGTGATCGAGGTGGGCGTCCGAGAGCGGGCGCGAGGTGCGAAAGTCCACTTCTTCGGGGATCTTTGTGGGGGGGCCGATGGGGAGGGCCCGTTCGAGCGGAAACATTGCATCGCATGGGAGCATCACTTCGGGGGGAGGGGAGCTTCGCACAAAGTACGGGTGAAAGCCAAAGCCCGCAGGATAGGGGACTTGATCGATATTTTGGATCGAGGCTTCCATCCAAAACGCCGATCCTTCAAGGCCAAAGGATTGGGTGGCTGCAAAAGCAAAAGGAAAGTTGAGATCAGCATGATCAAGCGAAGAAAAGGACAATGTACAAGAGGCGGTGGTTGCTTCGAGCACTTGCCACGGGCGTTGGCGAACGTCGCCATGACGGGCTGTTCCGTCGTCAGCAACGGTTCGCAGCGGATAGGTTCGATCCATCGCGTGATACAAGCCATCTTTGATCCGATTGGCCCAAGGCATCATCAAGAAAGACGCGCAAGCCCCCGAACGATGGTAATCTTCGGCGGGCGTTGGGCGCAGGAGATCCACCCATCCTTCCGCGCCGCGCACACGGCCATACGCGACACTTCCGCCCGTCTCCGGCAAGATCCCCACTTGCCAATCCTCGTTTTCAAGATGAATCAGACGCATCAAATACCTTCCTTTCGTTGAACGGATGTGGACTCTGTTGGGTGGGAGAATATCATGAACAAGCCAGTTTGTGTTATGTTGCGTGTGTTTGCATCGGAGAGCGTGCGCAGAAGGTCTTGTTTGCGCACGGTGAGGACGCGCATTGGAAAAAGGAGGCCCGCCATGTGTGTTGGGCGGTGGAACGGTCGTTTGTGGTGGTGGATCGCTTGTTGGGTGGGTAGTGCGATGATCTTTTGGGGGGGCGAATCTTGGGCGGTTCCGCACCGTTGGACGCCGACGTATGGTTCGCCGTTTGGGATCAACATCCATACGTTGGGGTGGGATGGGAATGCGACGGTGGTGTCGTCGATTACGGATCTGGGGGTGGGATGGATTCGGGTGGACTTTGACTGGTTGTCGATGGAGCCAAGCAAAGGCCAGTACAACTGGGCCGTTGCGGATGGCTTGGTGGATATGGCCGTCAAGCACCAATTGAATGTGTATGCGACGTTGGCGTATGCCCCGAACTGGGCGGCGTCAAGCGTGCAGGCCAACGAACGATCGGGCCCCAAAGATCCTGCGGACTGGTCGCGTTTTGTACAGGCGGTTGTGAACCGATACAAGGGAAAGATCAGTCATTGGGGGATCTGGAACGAACCCAACTTGACGCATTTCTTGTGGTTTGCAGACAGCACGCCTCGCGCACAACGCATCCAAACGTATCTGCAAACGATCTTGTTGCCGGGTTCACAGGCCGTCAAAGCGGCAGATCCTGACGCGGTGGTGGTGGCGTTGGATCTTGCGCATCTGGGCGGGAGTTCGTTGGAAAACAAAGCCCATGCTTGGCAGCCTTGGCTCGAAGAAGTCTTAAAACAGGCCAAGGGATCGATCGATGTGATCTCGCACCATACCTACCAATCGGACTATATGCGGAGTTTGGACGGAAGCGTCTGGCCGTGGGAGTATCCGAGTTTTTTGTCGACCGTTCAGGCCCAAGGAGCCGCTCAAAAGCCGATCTGGATCACCGAGATCGGCTGGAAGACCGACGAGATCTCCGAAGCCGCCCAAGCTACCGAATACACCAAGATGCTCGATACGATGTTGGGTCGGGCATGGTGGAAACGGGTCTTTCCTTACGAGCTACGCGATGATCCCAATATCCCTGACAAATGGGGCATCGTGCGTGCTGATGGACAGCGAAAGCCCGCTTGGACGGCGTATCGCGATCTGATCAAGGCTCGCCAACCCGTTCCACGAGCAGGAGCCGCACGCACCGTTAAGACCAACACACCCGTTTCATTCGATGGTTCCGCGTCCACCGATCCTGACGGTCAGATCGTCAAGTACGCATGGGACTTCGATCACACCGATGGCGTCGGCGAAGACGCTACAGGGGCAAAAGTCACACACTCCTTTGCCAAAGCGGGCGTCTATCAAGTGACCTTGACCGTCACAGACAACCACGGCATCGCCATCGGAACACGTGTCGACGTCACGGTACAAGATGGCGGTATCCCGCCGATTCAAGAATATCCTGTGGCTCATGCGCCTGCCCAAGTCGTGATCGATGGCGATCTGCGCGAGTGGTCGGGCGCTACCGCCGTTCGCTTGGATGGCAAGAATTATGTCAAGTTGACGGCGGATCGTGCGGGAGATGCCGATCTTTCGGTCGAGTTTTGGTGGATGTGGTCGAGCCAAGGCTTGTACTTTGCGGCGCGGGTCAAGGACGATCAACACGTCAACAAGGCATCGCCCGGGACGTTGTGGATGGGCGATTCGCTGCAAGTGGCCCTTGATGCCGATGCTGATCGATCAGGCCCAGACTACGATATCGACGGGGATTATGAGTACGGCTTGGCGCTTTTGGGCGGAAAGGTTGAGTCCGAGCGCACCGTGATCCCGCAAGGCGCGAATCCTGCGAATCTTCAAGCCGCGATCAAACGCCAAGGCGACACTACGATCTACGAGATCTTTTTTCCCTCTACCTCGATCTCTCCTCTTAAACTACAAGCAGACGCCGTTTTTTTTATGAGCCTGCTCTTCAATGACGACGATGGCAACGGTCGAAAAGGGTACATCGAATGGACACCCGGCATCGGGCAAGGCAAAGATCCCCGCCAATTCAAGGCCGCACGCTTGATGCCACCTTCTGCCTCCGAACCAACCACCGAACCGACACCCTCCGAATCCAACCCTCCCGATGGATCGCCGCAAGAAGTCTCGCCCGAACCTACGCAAGAACCCCTTCCCTCCGAGCCAACCACCGATGCTGCCCCCACCGAACCTTCCGCCTCAGAGACTCCGATCGATTCTTCTTTGCCCGATGCTGCGCCCTCCGAACCGATCTCCGATACTCCGCCCAACACAGAAGCCTTGACCGAACGCCCCACGTCGGGATGTACCTGCGAAACCACCGACATGGCCCCTCTTTGGATGGGGATCTTGTTTTTGTTGTTTTTGTGGATGCGAAGAGCGCGTGTGGGTTGACCTCCCTTGCTCGAACCTCTATAACCTGCGAACGCAAGTAGCGCGTTGAACAAGGCCGATACTCGGACAATATCGGCCTTCGCTCTCGCCTCATTGTTCCGCCTCTTGTGCATCAAGGGGTGGAGAGGTCGAACCTACAGGGGAAGGACAATTCGCTCGTTGTCATGGAGGTTTTGAGTCGATGAACCAAGTTCGTTATATGCCGATTGATGATATCGTGGTGACAAATCCGTATCTGCGGTTGGATACGGGGATCGAAGAATTGAAGAAAAGTATCCGAGCGGTGGGCTTAATCCATCCATTGATCGTCAGCAGCACAGGGATGTTGTTGGCGGGAGGACGGCGATACGCGGCCTTGCGCTCCTTGGGCATCGAACAAGTCCCTGTCGTTGTCGTCGACCTCGATGACATGATGCAAGAACTGATATCCATCGACGAAAACTTGATGCGCCTTCCGTTGAACACGTTGGAGATGGAACAAGCCCTCAATCGGGGCCGTGAGATCTACGAATCCATCTATCCTACCGCCAAGAAAGTGGACCTTTCCTCTGAAGGCTTGGAACGCAAGCCGCCACGTTCCAAACGCGATGCCTCACCTTCCCAAGATGCCCCTCCGCCCGAACCCCCCGCAGATATCGAAGACGGAAAATCCTCTTATGTCGAAGTGACGGCCCAAAAAACGGGACTCTCCGAAGGGGCGATCCGTAGCGCGATCTTGCGCCAAACTCGATCCTCCGAACAAGTCAGAGCAGCCCGTGTTCACGGAGAACTCGGTGCAGGGCAAGCCAATGAACTCGTCAAGCTCGATCCTTCCGAACAAGACAAGCTCTTGCCCCTCGTCAAAGACCGACCCACCAAAGCCATCCGCAAGATCGTCTCCGAAGCCCAAACCCTCGGCGTCGACGCCATCGTCCAAAAAGTCGCCGCCCAAGAACCCCTCCCCAAAGAATACGAAGTCTTGATCGGCGCTTTGGAAAAAGTCGCCAAAGTTAGCAAGCAGATCTCCCGTAAAAAACTTCGCTGCCCCGAAGACGAACAAGAGCGGTTCGACACCTTGCTCGAAAGCGCCATCCAAGCGCTTGAACAGATCCGCGACGCTTGAAGCTGTGGACTGTTGGTTTGTTTTTGTGGGGCGCTGCCCCACGCCCCGCAGGGAGCGCGGCTCCCTTGACCCCGTATGGACGGGGCCAACAGCGTTTTTCAAACCAACATCTGTGTCGCTTGAAGTGCTACGAACACGGAGGGGAGGGCGTTGCGTCGTACTCACAGAAAAAGCGCGAGAGTATCCGCTCCTGCTCATGGCGGGCTCCTTAGGATATCGGCGCAAAGGGATTCCAAAAACGCCCAGACTCGGGCGATGCGAGGAGTGTGGCGTTGTGCGGCGTGAGCCACCAACCACAGCGCGAATGGTTCGGGCAGAGAGAACGGTGTGGGGACGGTGATCAGTTCAGGATAAACGCGTTGTACGCTCGCGAGCAACAACGCCAACCCCATCCCTTCTTGGACAGATGCCATCAAGG
>CAUJFU010000060.1 GCA_963169055.1 Myxococcota bacterium | reverse complement strand
TACCTGCGCTGTATTTTCCGATGGCGGCCTTCGCTGTTGGGGATACAACCAAAACGGCCAGCTCGGCTACGGTGACACCACAGACCGACTTACTCCCGAGGCCAAGAACATCAACCTAGGAAGCAGTCGCATCGCAAAGTCTGTTGCAGCAGGTGGTTACAGCGCCTGCGCATTGCTAGATGATCATTCCATCAGGTGTTGGGGATACAATGGATTCGGCCAGCTCGGCGACGGCAGCACCACAAACCGCAACACCCCGGACATCAAACCAATCAACCTAGGCATCGGTCGCAACGCAAAATCCATCTCTGTAGGAGATCGACATATCTGCGCGATCTTGGATAACGATTCTGTCAAATGTTGGGGGGCCAACGATTATGGCCAACTCGGCTACGACGACAAAACAAACCGTAGCACCCCCGACGCCAACCCGATCAACTTGGGGAATGGTCGCTCCGCAAAAATGATCACGGCGGGTTCTTTTCACACCTGCGCGATCTTGGACGACGGCACCGCCAAATGTTGGGGGGCCAACGGTTATGGCCAACTCGGCTACGGCGACCGCAAAGCACGTACAGCTCCGGCTACCGCTCCAATTCACTTGGGCACGAGCCGTAGCGCAAAATCCATCGCGGTAGGTTTTCTTCACACCTGCGTGCTTTTGGATGACGATACCATCAAGTGTTGGGGAGACAACAGCAAAGGCCAACTCGGCTACGGCGATGACTTGGAGCGCCCTGCCCCTGATACAAGTCCCATCGACTTCGGAGCAGGGCGCAGCGCAAAGTTGATTGTTGCAAGAGAAGCTTTTGCATGCGCGTTGCTAGACGACGAAACTCTCCGATGTTGGGGAGAAAACAACAATGGACAGGTCGAATACAGCACTCACCCAACGCACCCCCAACCCGCGCCTCCCTTGGCCATAAAACAAATTCGCTGCGCGGGGGTTTGCGTTAGTGGCATCGAACAACATCGTTGTGGAACCTGCCAAACCACCTGCCAAACCAACCAAGTCTGTGCCTCTGGCCGCTGCGCACCAAAACCTCTACAGGTAGCTGTTGGCAGCAATCACACCTGTGCTTTGTTTGGGGATGGCGTGAGATGTTGGGGAGACAACAACGAAGGTCAGCTCGGCGAGGGCAACACCACACAACGAGAAGCCGCCCCAGCCCGCAATATCCAGATCGACACAAGCCATAGCACCAAATCCCTCGCGTTGGGTGATGCCCATACCTGCGCGATCTTGGACAACAACACCATCAAATGTTGGGGAGACAACAGCAAAGGCCAACTCGGCTACGGCGACACCACCCAACGCGATGCCCCTGACACAAACGCTGTCGGCCTTGACACAAATCGCAGTGCAAAGTCTATCGCAGCGGGTTATCGCCATACCTGCGCGGTCTTGGACAACAACGCTATCAAATGTTGGGGGGACAACAGCAGAGGCCAACTCGGTTACGGTGATACCACGCATCGAAACAGTCCTGATATCAGCACGATCCACTTGGGTACGCTTCGTAGCGCAAAATCCATCGTGGCTGGTTTTTTCCATACGTGCGCTTTGTTGGACAACGATGCCATCAAGTGTTGGGGAAAGGTCGATCAGATCGGTTACAGCAACCCCACCGATCAGAGCGCTCCGAATCCTAACCCGATCGACTTGGGGACAGGTCGCACCGCAAAGTCCGTTGCGGCAGGACCATATCATACATGCGCAATATTGGACGATCGTTCCATCAAGTGTTGGGGAGACAACCTGCGCGGGCAACTCGGCTACGGTGACACCAAAAACCGCAAAATTCCTGAAGCCACTCCGATCCTGTTAGGAACGAATCGAACAGCAAAATCTCTCGCGTTGGGCACTTCCCACACATGCGCGATCTTGGACAACGACACTGTCAAGTGTTGGGGGTACAACAACGTTGGACAGCTCGGCTACGGCGACACCACACAACGCAACGCACCGACCGGGAACTTCGTCGACTTGGGGGGCGGTCGCACCGCAAAATCCATCGCTATGTACGGGAACCACACTTGCGCGCTGTTGGACGATGATTCGATCAAGTGTTGGGGAGCCAACTCAAGCGGACAACTCGGCTATGGCGACACCACACAACGCAATGCCCCCACATTCCCGTTACCCTTGCCCTAAATCTTCCAAGCTCTCCTCGATACAGCCCCCAAAAAACAAACCCAACAAGTCATCCCGCACCTCCCCAACAAACCATCTACCCCATCAATTCGGGGCTTGTGTGGCTTCACGAACAAACGCCATCAACCGCTCGGCGGCGCTACGCATCGGGTGTTCAAATCCCCCCTCGGTCATGCGCATCACTTCCTCCAACAAAGGCTGTGCGTGTTCGTGTTGCGCAAGCATCATGTAGATCTCCGCCAAATAGACGTAGGCTTCGGGTATATCGGGGGCTTGACGGATGGTCTCTTCGTAAGCAGCCGCTGCTTCGAGGTAATGCTTGAGGCCGCTTTGACTATCCGCCAAACCCGCTTGAAAAGAAGCATCGTGAGGTTGATGGTCGACCAAGAACTGAAAGATCTCGAAGGATTGCCGATAATGCTCGATATCCAGACACGCAAAACCATTGTCCGCCAAATCATCCCATAGTGCAGGATAACATTCTTGCATCGCTTCTAAGGACTCGGGATCTGCGGCCAATTCGCGCAGCAGATCCGTCAATGTAGACGCATAACGGTGGGCAAACAAACGCTCTTGAACGATATTCATCTCAGCCTCCATCTTTCTCTTCTTTGCGTGTCTTCTTGATACGTCGCGTTTCTTTTGCGGCCCCTTCTTTGTAAAGGCCCGCTTTTTTTGATGGCACGCCCCTTCGCATCATCTGTGCCAGTCCACCCACGCCACCCACTCCCGCCCACCGCCCCAACACGCCGCACTTTCATCGACCGTACCTCGCTCCTCCTCTTTCTGTCTGCTTGCCACGTATTCTGTCCAGCCCACTGCCTACGTTTTGGACACCTGACCACACAGCACACACAAACTCCACCCTCTTTCGCTTCAGACCCATCGGTACCAACAAAGAAATGCACACAAAAACAAATAGATAAACAAATTAACACAACACGGCGCTCGCCTTGCTTTTGCCGCCACACACTCAAACACGGTGCCCCAAAAAAGCAGACACACCACCCAAAAATCAAAAGCAAAGGAGACCTGTTATGGCCAGCGTACACAATCAACCCCAACCCCCCGCGTATACGCCTTACAAAAACGATGCAGCCCATCACACCGAAGCCGCTCCCTCCAGTCAAACCACTCCAAAGGCCGAGACCACTCCCACCAAAACGCCCGCAACATCCGCATCGAACGGCACATCCGCAGCTCAAACCCAAACCGAAGCGGCTCCCCAAAACAACAGCTTCCAACACGCTTCAACCACCCAAAGCCCCGCTCCCAACGCCTCCAAAGAACGCACCCACACGCACACCGCTCAAGCCTTGCGAAACGCCACTCCCGCCCAAGCATCCCTACAAGCCAGCCTTCGTGTTGTGCAAGGACTCCAATCCAAAGAAGCCACCACACCACCCGCCCTTCAAGAGATCGCAACGATCGGAAGATCACTCGTCCAACAACTCCGCGATATCCTCGATCCCAAAAAAGGGATCTTGCTCCCCGATCTCGCACGTATCCTTCACAACCCGCAATTCAAACAAGCACTCGACAAATTAGAACAACAGCTCCAAGCCCTCGAACAACAAAAGCTCCCCACCACCAAAGAAGGCTACCAACAAGGTCTCCAACAATTCGATAAACTCTGTGATGCCTTGTTGGACGTACTCCGACTCCTTGAGCCCGCTCCTTTTCAACCCAAAGCCCCCCTTATGCCCAGCCCCAACGACCCCACCCCCTTCCCATTCCCCAAACAAGAGATCCCCAAATACCCCGTAAGTTGGCCCATGCCCGGCGAAAACGAACGCCCCCTTCTTCCTCTCGACATCCCCACCAGCAAACCAGAAACCCCTTCGATGCCTTCCCTCATGCCCGGTCCTGACGGCCAATCCCCTGCTTCCAAAGAGGCCGAACGACAACGCCTCGAACAGTTCGACAACCAGAGCAAACAACGCCTCGAACAGTTCAACAACCAGAGCAAACAACCCACCGCCGAAGCACCTAAATCCACCGAAGCACCGAAATCCACCGAGGATGCTAAAAAGGCCGAAGATGCTAAAAAGGCCGAAGATGCTAAAAAAGCCGAAGATGCTAAAAAAGCCGATAAACCGAAGTCGATTTGGGATCACATCGCCGAGGCTTTTCAAAAAGTCTTTGAGGTTCTCAAGACCATTGCCCAAGTTCTCCAACCTTTTTTGGACATGATCATCCCGGGGATGGGGAGTTTGATCTGTGCGGGCCTTGAGTTGGTGCATGGCGTGATCACGGCGATCAAAGACGGCAACTGGGAAGCCCTTGGCAACGCGGCGTTGAGCGCGTTGACCAAAGCGATCCCGTTTGTGGGCCCTGCCATCGGAAAAGCCCTAGAGATCGGCATCAAAGTGACGGTTGCGGTGGTCAAGGCAGTCAAAGAGATCATCGCTGCTGTGCAAAGCGGTGATCCGATGAAAGCGGTGTTTGGCATCCTTGAAGGCGTGGCATCGGGCGTTGCAAGCGCGGGAGGAGCCGCATTGAAAGGCGCAGGCGCACTTGCAAAAGGCGCAGGGGACGCAGCAAGCAAAAGCATCGAACAGATCAGCAAAGGTTTCGATCAAGTCATGGGTTATGTGCAAAAAGGCGTCAAACTTGCCCAAGGTGCGGCGCAATCTATCCAAAGCGCGGCCAGTGGAAATTGGGACGGGTTCGTTGCAGGACTTGCGGGAGTGGTCGGTGGATTGGGCGATATGGGATTGGGCGATGGCGTGAAGAAAGTGACGGACAACCTCAGCAAAGGCGTTCAAACGGTCAACCACCTTGTGCATGGGCGTTATGGCGCGGCCCTTCAAGGAGCGACACAGATCGCCAGTCAATTCGGAGCATCCGCCCCTGCCAACCACGTCAAAAAAGTGGCCGAACAAGGCAAGCAACTCCAACAAAAGATCGCCAGCGGAGACCTCGAAAAAAGCCTTGCTTCCGTCATGCAAGCCGCCCAAGGCTTCGCCAAAGACTCCGCCGTCCAACAACTTCTCGGACTCGCCAAGCCTGTCATGGCCCTGATTCAAGGAGCCAAAGATGGCAGCCTCAACAAAACACTCTCTCAACTTGGCGATGGCATCGGCCAATTCTTCAACAACCCCACCTTCGGAAAAGTCGCCGAATTCTTCGGCCAAGCCGCACAATCCATCGCACAATCCGCACAATCCACCAGCGGCAAATCTCCTTCCCTCCAAGATGTCCTCTCCCAAATCCTCCAAAGCAAGCCACTCCAACAGCTTTTCCAAGCCGCCCAAAGCGGCAGTCTCCAACAAGGCGCACAACAACTCACCCAAAGCACCAACACGCCCAACAACAACGGCCTCCAACAAGGTCTCCAATGGCTCCAAACCATCGCCAACATCGCACAAGGTCTCGCGCAAGGTTCCTTTGGAAAAGCACTCGGCGCACTCCAACAAAGCCCTCTCGCCAAAGATCCCGCATTCTCGGCGCTTTCGCAGATCACCTCCCTCGCCGAAAGCTTCGTCAAAGCCTTTGCATCAGGCGATATCGGCCAATCTCTCGCCAAACTCAGCACCAACAGCCAGATCAAACAAGAAGACCTCGCTCGCCTCGCACAAAGCCTCCAACCCTTCCAGATCCTTCAACTGCTCTCTGGTACCAACATTCAACAAGTCCTCCAAAACGCCCAATCTGCCGCCAAAAATGCGCAAAGCACACAACAGCAACTCTCCCAAGCTACCCAACAGCTTCAACAACAACTTCAACAACTCCAAAAACTCGCCGCCTGATCTCCCCCACCATCCGTCCTCTCCACATCTCCCCTTCTCTCTCCTCTGCTTTTCTATCCTCTCTTCTCCTCTCCCATGACAAGACTTCGATTCGATAAAGCCCATCTATTCGACTGTTTGGTTTTTGTTTGGTTTTTGTGGGGCGCTGCCCCAAACCCCGCCATAGAGCGCGGCTCCCTTGACCCCGTATTGGCGAACAGATCACAGGTTTTTCAACACAACGGCTCTATCGCTTGAAACGGCGCGAACACGGCTTTTTTGGCGACCGCATCCTACGAAATCCGCCCGTTGTGTGATCGTAAAGCCCGACGCATCGCCGATCTGTTCGGCTCGGATCACCGCACAGATCTGTTCTACTCGGATCACCGCACAGATCAGCGATCGGAAGATCGCCACGCAGCCACCGCCCTTTGAGCATCATGTGATCTGTTGATCAACACAGATCCAAGGCCCTTCGATCATCGCACGATCTGTTGCTCGCAGCGCACCGACCCACGCAAGCGGCTCTCTTTTGCCCAAAGTGTCCAGATCCCAAACAACGCCCCGCACCCCGACCGTCCACACCCCAAACACAACACCGTCGATCTCTGGACAATCGCCTGCGTGATCCGTTGGATCGAAAAACGATCTCCCTTTTGGATCAGCTACCTACAAAGACACCAAATGGCGGCATATCCCTTGCCCTTATGCCTCTGCGTACACAGCGAAGACAAGCAAAAAGACACGCTGACAAAACAACCCCCCCGCCAAAGCGCGGAACCCAAACAAAGGAGACCTTACCATGAGCGTTCAAAACAACACCAACACCGCAGCCACCCACCGTTCTTGTTCCCATCAACGTTCCCACGAAGAAGTCGAATTCGAGCGCCACTTCAACACCCTCAAAAACAACGCCGCAGTTTTTGACAACGGGAACCCGTTTGCGTGTTCGAAAAACGACCAAAAGATTGGTCGGGAAGACCTTGCGTGGCTCTCGAACCATCACGACCCCCAAATCAAAAAAGCTGCGAAATACTTCATGAACAACGCGGTAGCTTGGCAAAAATTGGATGCGGCTGGCGACGGAAAATCGGATAGTCTGATCAGCTTCGACAACATCGTATCGATGGACGATAAACTCAAAGCCGAAGCGCAAAAACGCACCGAAGAAGCTAAAAAAGCCGAAGAAGCTAAAAAATCCCAATCCCCTGCACCCAACCAAGGCAGCAGCGACAGCTTCGAACCCAAAAAGCAGGAGGGCGCTCCCCAAACAGAAGCTCCCAAACGTCCGGGCTGCGGGGGCGGATACCGAGAAAAAACCATCAAGGCCACAGAACACGCGCTGCAAACCTTGTCCTCGGTTCTAAACGCCCTTCAGATGGCCCAAAACGGTGGTTCGACAGCGACTGGCCCCCAAATCAAAGAGTCGCTCAAACAAATCGCCCAAGATCCCAACACTCCGCAAGGCATCAAAGATCTACTCAACAAAGTGATCAATCACCCGATGTTTGAAAAAGCCTTCGCTCCAAAACCCAACGTCGGACAAGGAACCGCACCCAGTTTGACGACTCCACAACCAAACCAACTGCCGAAGATCACGCTCCCAAGCATTCCGAATGTGTTGACTCCTATCACTTCGAGCCAACCCTCCGCACCGAATAGCTCGGTGAGCGGGCAATACGGAGAAGGAACCATCTCAAAGGCGCAATACGAAAAATTCGACCAACTCAATAAAAATCTGGACGACGCAAAAGCTACGTATGAAAAAGAGCCGAACGAAAAAAATATGATGAAATACAAAGAAGCCATGCAACAAAAAGAGCAGATGTTCCAGTTCATGATGTCGCTCTTCGCCCACCAAGACAAGATGTTCCAATCCTTCATCCAAAACCTCCGCTAATCCGAGACTGTGGGGAGGATCGCCAAGCCCGAAGATTCAGGGATACGCGGTCCTCCCCTTGCACCGAGTCCTTCACCTTTTCAATAACCCTTTTCTTTGCCTTCGGGCTATCGGGAGTCTGTCATGGTCGCCTCCGAATCTTTCAACGGTCAGCGCAATCCTCTTTCTGCTTTGGCGGGTCGAACCGCCGCCCCCAATGCAGGCGGCCCGCTGTCCACCACACGGACAGAAGGCCCGCAAGCCCCCCAAGCACCGCAAGCAGAAGGCCAACCCACCGATCAGTTCGCCACGAAAGAACAAAGCTCACTCAACAAAGCGCCCAACCAGCCGGCTCGTCAAGCCGCAAGCCGTTCGTATCGCGGCCAAGAAAAAACCGAGATCAGCATCGATGCTCGTGCGCTTCGCCAAAAAGCCCTCGAACAAAAAGCCGCCCAAGAAGCCACCAAAGGCGAAAGCCAAGCCCCCGCACTACCTGACTTTCCACCGCCGCCCCCCGGTGCGGTGGGTTCCGCAGGCACCGCACAAGCACCTGCTCTGCCCACCAACAAAGGAGCATCTGTCACCAAACAAGCGGTACCTTCGGACTTTCCACCGCCACCCGCCAAACAAGCGGTACCTTCGGACTTTCCACCACCACCGCCCAAAGCCGCGCAACCCAACGCGGCCAAAAGCGCACACTCCCAGCATCCCGAATGGGCCGCCCACAACAAAGCAGCCCATTCCGCCCAAACCACCCATGTTGGCAAAGCAACCACCTTGCAACAAGCCAGCACACTCAAAGAGCGCGTCGCAAGCGGCGAGATCCAGATCGGCGAACCTCCCCTCGGATCGCACCTACTCAAACCCCAAAGCCATCGCGCTTATCGCTGTGATCGAGACAAAAGCGATCAAAGCCTCCGTCGTATGGAAGCCAAATCTCAACTCCGCGAGATCATCCAACAACGCAACCTCGGCCTCGCCCCAGCCAAAAAACTCGAACGCCAACTCAACCAACTCTTCGCACTCCTCAACTAAACCCCCTTCCCCACGACACTCTCACTGCTCATCATCTACCCACGCTTTTCCTCTCCCCCAAAACCCCCGTCCCAACGCCATCCACAACGACGAAAGCAACCCACACCCAAAAAAGCCGCGTTCGTGCCACTCCAAGCGCAGCCGTTGCTTGTGTGAAAAACGTCAAAACACCCCGCCAACACGGGGTCAAGGGGCCTTCGGTCCCTTGCGGGGCGTGGGGCAGCGCCCCACACAAACAAAACGACCCCACAAAACCCCACAAAAAACCCACCCAAGGCAGGGTGCCACACCGAACAAAACCATCGGATACATGGTCTTTTTCTGCATTATTTGAGGGTAGATGGTTGCGTTTGGGGCCTCTTTTGGCGTATGTCTGGCGATCTCCACAACGGTTCTTCCCGAAACGATGGACGCGAACAAACAGAAGGACACAAACGCGATGACGCCCCCCTTGATCCATGTCGATCTTTTGATTGAGCGCTACGACACAATTTTGATCGATGCCTACGGCGTCTTGGTGTACCAACAAGATGCACTTCCTCACGCCTCTGAATTCATCCAACATCTCAACGATACACAAAAATCTTATTTCATCGTCACCAACGATGCTTCGCGGCTCCCCGAACAAGCAGCAGCCTCGTACAAAAAGCGGGGCCTTCGTGCAGAACTCTCCCCCGAACGCATCATCACATCGGGCAGCTTGTTGATCTCCTACTTCGCACAACATCAGCTACAAGGTGCAAACTGTGTCGTCCTCGGCCCCGAAGGCTCGCACGAGTATGTACGACAAGCAGGCGGAGTGATCGTCTCCCCATTTGAAACCGATGATGTCGATGTTGTCGCGGTCTGCGATGATGCGGGCTATCCTTTCCTCGACACCATCGAAGCCACCCTCTCCATGCTCTTTCGACGCTTTGACGAAGGAAAAAAAACCCATCTGCTTCTCCCCAACCCAGACCTGATCTACCAAAAAGACGAAAACAACTTCGGCCTCGCAAGCGGCAGCATCGGCGTATTGCTCGAACAAGCCTTCCATTTACGCTATCTCCACGAAGAATTTCAGTTTGTACGCCTTGGCAAACCACATACACCCATCTTTGAAGTCGCTTCCACACGCGCACAAACCCGCAACCTCGTGATGATCGGCGATCAACTTCGCACCGATATCGCAGGAGCCAACGCTTACGGCATCGACTCCGCCCTGATCAGCACCGGCCTCGTTCAACTCCAAAACCAAAACCTCCCCCCCTCTTGGCAACCCACCTATCTTCTCGAATCTCTCGCACTCCACCCCTGATCTCCCCCCCCACGCTCCCAACCGCATCGCTCTCATCGAACGGGCTTCCCACCGACTCTCTACAAATCGATTCTTTCCGTATTGTCGGCCTTTTATCTTTCTTCTCGGCCTTGACAGGCTGCTTTCTTTCTTGCACATTCGACGGCACAAAAAAAGTGCGCCCACACCGAGAAAGAGAACCTTTTCCATGCAACACGACAGTTTTCTCGAACATCTACTTTGGCTGCTCAATGCCTCAGAACTTCAGTTACTTTGCGACGAATACGATGTGACGGAACGCCCCAAACAGCGGGAAACTATCGAAGTATTGCTTGCGACGCCTACGCTTCAGACGTTGCGAGACTGTTTGTCCCCCCTTACACGGTCAACGCTCCTACGCCTATGCCAAGACCTTAAGCGCGGTGTTGACACGTCCCTTCCCAAACAAGAACTCCTCTCGTTTATGCTGCGCTCTCTCTCGAAATTCAAAGCCAAAACATGGGAGAAATACGCTCCTATCCCCCTGCCCAACCAATCCTTTACACACGAATCCACAGAAGCCCCTCCCGAACAAGACCTCGATAAGATCGGAAAAAAGAAAGCATCCGTAGCGCGTTCCGAAGCCGCAACCAAACGCACTCTCGCTGAAGTCACGCAACTTCCCTTGCCAGAAATCGAAAAACGCCTACAACTCGCCCACGGCAACACCCTTGTGTACACACTGTTCGAAGACGCATGGCCTGAACTCGAAACGGCCCTCGGTATCCAACAAGCCATCGACGAAGATCGCCGCAGTTCCGGCCTACTCGACGCCATCGCACTTACGCCTCCGCCCTCCTCTATCCACACACCTATCCTCAGCACCGCGCCCCTGCCATTCCCCGCACCCACACCCGCCGCAATGCCCCACAGCGACGCCCCCCTACCTTCCGATGAATCTCTCCTCCAAGAAGAACGCCTACTGCACACGCTCTTGCGCGACTTTCACCAAGCTCTCGATGAGATCGAAAGTATTCATGCCTACAAATACCAAGAAAACCGCCCCGTCGTAACGCGCTATCTCTCCCGTGGTTCCGAAACATTCGGGGTCGTGGATGCCGCCCATCACACCAACCCCATCACGCCACAACAACTCTCCTCTGCGATCGATCGCCTCAAAACCTACCGCAAGCGCGATGTTCGCTACATCGCCTTTCTCGCCACCGCATTCACTCCAGAAGCCCTTGCTTGGCTCTCCACCCGCAAAGTCCTCTCCGAGTACGTCGCCCTCTACGAAGTCACTCCCAAAGGTTTTGTGATCCGTCACAACAAACGCAAACGCGTCCTGCTTTGGACGCTACTCGAACATTTCTTACAAGAGCGAATGCCTTTGCTTGATGCCTCTCACTATCTGCCCCTACAGCCCGTCTCTACCGATGAAAAGTCCGCCTCAACCCAAACGCCTGTCTCGACCCAAGCACCCGTCTCTACCGGTGTAAAGCCTGCCTCGGCCCAAACGCCCGCCTCTACCGATGTAAAGTCGCCCCCACCCACACAGCCCCCACCCACACAGCCTCCACCCGCCCTTGACGATTTCAACACAGGGGGAAGCTTCTCCGTTCCATCGGTCGGAGAATCCCTTGAAGGTGGGCGTTATCGCCTCGAAAAACTGCTTGGACAAGGTGGTATGGGCCGTGTTTTCGCTGCCTACGATCAATTCACCAAGCGCCATTGTGCGCTCAAGCTGATCCACCCACACCTCGCACAAGATCCCAAGATCAAAGAACGCTTTCTCCACGAGATCAGCATCCTTCACACGCTTCAACACCCCTGCATCGTCCGTAGCTACGATGTCAAAGAAGACCGCCAACGCAATATCCTCTTCTATACAATGGAATGGATCGACGGCACGGCACTCTCCGAAAAACTCCACAAACAACGAGGCAAGATCCCACCCCTCCCTCTCCAAGAATCTCTCACCATCCTCGAAGCCCTTGTAGACGCCCTCGACTATATCCACAAACAAAAAGTCGTCCACCGCGACCTCAAACCC
>CAUJFU010000059.1 GCA_963169055.1 Myxococcota bacterium | reverse complement strand
CGACAAAGAGCAGATCGCCATGGCCGAACGCCTCGGGCGTTACACCATCGACCAACTTCTGGATGCACGCGCTCAAAAGCTCCGCGCTATCCTGCTTTCACTCGTCGGCCCCGAACTGATGCGCACCTTGCGCGAAGGCCGCTTGTCCCTCAACAAGCTCACTCAACAAGCCCAATCGCTTCCTGTACGTCAGATCATCCAAGATGCCGCTTTTTCCGCTGGAAAAGGGGCCACCGAAGGCTTTCTCGGCGCACAGTCCCAACAAAAACAACGCACCGCCCGCATTACCCGCGCCATCGCTCGCCAAGCCCCCCACTTGCGCGATGCCTTGCGCCGCCTTCACCCTTGTCTGCTCGCCTCTGACCCCCAATGGTTGCGTTGGCAAGACAACGCCCTTCACGCCCGTCTGATCCGCGCCAAAGATGCGGTATGCCAGAAAACCTCTTGCGCACAATTCACCCAAACGACACACGCATGGCTGCAAAACCAACTGTCGCCCCTCAATCTCCATCCCAACGACATCCACGTCCAAATCGGCGGATGTGACTGAAAAAAGGAATCTCGTATGCTCTCTTGGCAAGACGCCCTCGCACATATTCTCGCGCACACACACACCCTCAACACCGAAGAACTTCCGATCCACGAAGCCGCAGGACGGCTGCTTCGTGAACCCATCCATGCGCCGTTTCCGATGCCGCGATTTTCTGCTTCTGCGATGGACGGCTACGCTCTTCACCACGCCGATATCGCCCAAGCTTCCGAAGCTTCTGCGATCTCCCTCCCTGTCCTCCAACACATCGCCGCCTCCCAAGCCCCCACCCCTCTCAAACGCGGCGAATGTGCGCGGATCTTTACAGGCGCTCCCGTCCCCGAAGGGGCCGATGTCGTCGTCATCCAAGAAAATGTCACCGCCCAAAACGGCCACGCCCTGTTTCGCGCCCCTGCAACACCCTTCCAAAATATCCGACCCCTTGGCTCGGATTGCTCGCAAGGAACGCTGCTCCTCCCCGAAGGTTCGCCCCTCTATGCCGGCGAGATCGGCCTTCTTGCCGGCCTTGGCGTTGGGATGGTCCACGTCACTCGCCGCCCGCGTGTTGCCGTGTTGGCCTGTGGAAGTGAGCTTCGACGCATCGGCGAACCACTCGGCCCTGCGGACATCTACGAATCCAACCGCCACGCGCTTGCTGTACAGATCCGCGAAGCTGGCGGGGATCCCTACCTTCTCCCCGTCGTTCCCGATCAACTCGATGCACTCCAAACCCAGATCCGCGAAGGACTCCACGCCGATGTCCTGATATCTTCGGGCGGAGCATCCGTCGGCGATCACGATCTGCTGCGGCCCGCCTTTGATGCCCTTGGCGTCGCAACCGACTTCTGGCGTGTCGCCATGCGCCCGGGCAAACCCCTGTTTTTCGGAAAACACCAACAATGCTTAATCTTTGGACTCCCCGGAAATCCCGCCTCTTCGATGGTCACGTTTGAAGTGCTTGTTCGCCCTGCCCTTCAAAAAATGCTCGGCTCTCCCGCCCTCTATCGCCCCCTTCTCTGCGCACAGATCACCGAACCCGCCTCCAACAACACCAAACGCACCCACTTCGTGCGCGGCCAGCTTTCCTTTGCTTCGCCTCAACCTCTCTTCACTCCGCTGTCTTCTCAATCTTCTGCCGATCTCCTCTCCATGCGACAAGCCCACGCCCTCGCGATCTTGCCTCCTTCGTCTGCCCCCGTAAAAGCCGGAGACTCCGTTCAAGTTCTCTGGATCACCCACGCCAATAGCCTTCAACTTCTTGCCTGATCGCTTCCCTCTCTTCTAGAAGTGACGCATCTCGACACCTTGTATGCGCTTCTCTTGACATCGCGATCAGGTTCGGTATAGCTTCGACCCTGCTATCGTCCCCGTCATGCAAGTGTCCCCGATGTTATGCGATGGCGCGAAAGAAAAGCTGTTGTCGTTGTGTTTGGAGGTGTCGCTAATGAAGCCCCTTGTTCGGTCAAGACAACCCCATCAACTCTTGAGAAGAGTGGGACTGTGCGCCTTTCTACTGGCTGGTGTGTTGTTGGCTGGTGTGTTGTGGATCCCTCGTGCCATCGCTTCCCCCAACGATATCCATCTGCATTTTCTTTATCGGGGCCGCGACTTACGCACCACCCCCGAAGGTCTCGCCAACGACAAGCGGCTTCGTGGACTCCAACAACTTGATTTCGCCCTACTCAGCGCTGAATTGGGCTTTGCCCTCGCTGAACCCTTGATGGCTCCTGCGGAAACCCTCGGTGTCGCTGGCTTTGATATCGGCGTCGGACTCACCGTCGCGGACATCCCCGAAAAATCAGCCCATTGGGCGCGGGCCGTCGAAGACGAACGCCCCGACAACAACGTGATCATCACCCGCCTACGCTTCCGAAAAGGTCTCCCCCTCAGCTTCGAGATCGAAGGTAGCCTCGGTTTTATCCATGACAGCAGCCACATGCTCGGCGGAGTCGCCATCAAATGGGCACTCAACGAAGGCTTCTACTATTTCCCTGATATCGCCGTTCGCGTCAGCATCAACCGCCTCTTCAACTCCCGCGATCTCGACCTCTTCAACTTCACAGGCGATATCATCGTCAGCAAACATTTTGCGATCGCTGGTATGTTTTTGATCACGCCTTACCTCGCTTACTCCCTTGTCTGGGCGCGTTCTAACTCCCAAGTTCTCGATCCCACCCCCAAGGTCTTCAGCGACAACGAAAGCGTCGCCACGGGAAACTTCGTCTTTACCACCGAAAACGCCCTCGGTAGTCGCATCAATTTCGGCCTCCAACTTGTTTGGTACATTCTCAACATTACATTGGAGGGGGCTTTTACCATCCCGAACTTTTCCCTTGTTGATCCAAACAACCCGGGAAATCGCATCACCCCTGCAACCATCGGGATGTTTAACGCCAAATTTTCTCTGACTTTTTGAATACCCGGCGGCGGCTGTCCGAGACCATGCTCTGACAATCCCCTCACGGGACATGAGGTTCTATCCATGTGGTTTGCGTTCCTTTCTAGTGGCGAATTAATCTTGGTCTTTCTGGTCGTCCTCATCCTTTTCGGTTCCACGCGCCTCCCCGCGCTTGGCGATGCCTTGGGCCGAGGCATCAATAACTTCCGTAAGTCCCTCACCGGCAGCAACAACAACCCTGCCCTCCCCGAAGCCCAAAACAACAACCTCCCCGCCGACGAAAAAGCCAAACAAGAAAAAACATCCTAATCCCCCCCATCACCCGCAGTCGCTCTCGTTTCCATCCCGTCACATATAGGGCGAAAACAACCGAGCGATCCCATCGCGAAGCTGTATCCGCATGGGCCGCTGGGCCAGATCATCCAACGATATCTCCCGAGACAGCGCGATCTTTTGACCCATATAATCGTGAAGCTCGCCTGCCAAAGCCCGATCATACACTTCGACGTTAAACTCAAAATTCAGCCGCAAGCTGCGAGGATCCCAGTTCGCAGAACCGATCAAGGCCCACACCCCATCCACCACCATCAGCTTACTGTGATCAAAGGGCGGTGGCACCGCATACACACGACATCCCTGTTGCAACACTTGCCACAACATCCCCGTCGATGCCCATTGGACGAACGCTAGATTGTTCTTTTCGGGCAACAAGATCTCCACCTGCACACCACGCATCGCCGCCACATTCAGCGACGATATCAACGGTGGATCGGGCAAAAAATAAGGCGTCATGATCCGCACCGAAGATCGCGCACACGCCAACGCCCCCAACAGCGCCCATCGCAGCTTATCAAAGTCTTCATCTGGACCGTCTGCGATCCCCCGCGCCAACATCTCTCCTTCGGGCGAAAGAGCCGGAAACCACTTGTCCCCCTCCAAGATCTCTCCCGTCGTAAAGGCCCAGTCTTCCGCAAAAACCTCTTGCAATTGCCCAACAATCGGCCCTCGCAGCGAAAAGTGCATATCTTGAATCGGATGATCGCTGTTCATCGACGGCATGTGACCCTCACGGATATTCATCCCTCCCGTAAATCCGAGACGACCATCCACCACAAGGATCTTTCGGTGGTTGCGCAAGTTCGCAAAAGTCATCTTCCAAGGCAAAAACGTTTGCATAAACCGACCTGCTGGAACACCTTCCTCCGCAAGCACCGTATCGATCGGCTTCCAAGAATAGCGCCGCCCCACCGCATCGACCAGCACACGCACCGCAACACCCCGCGCAGCGGCCTCTTTGAATGCTTCGACAAACATCGCACCCGCACGATCGTTATCAAAGATATAGCTCACCATACTCACCGAATGTTGGGCCTCGCGGATCGCCCCGCACATCGCCGCATAAGCAGCATCCCCATCATACAACGGCTCCAGATGGTTTCCTCGCAACAAAGGCCGATCCACAAGCTGCCCTACCAGATTTTCCAACGAAGCCAACGTCCCCAAACCGCCCAAGACATGGGTATCTTTGAGCAGATCAACACGAAGCTCACTTTCAGGAGCCGAAAGCCTCGGGCGATTTCGACGCTTGCGTCCTGCACGCCGTTGAATACGATTGATCCCGAACAACAGGTAGGCCAGCGGCCCCATAAACGGCGCGATCCAAATAAACCCCACCCACCCCACCGCTGCGCGTACATCTCGCTTGTAAAGCACCGCGTGGCCTGACGCCCACAGCGCCCCAACCACCGCCAACAAAGCCGTCAGCCACCAAAAGTCCAAGACGATCTTCCACATCGTTGTCTTCGTACCTTTCTTCTTTTTGAGGTGATTTCACTTGAGCCACCAAGCTAAAGCATCCCAACCACCAAAAGCAAGCCAAACCTTGACCTCCACCCCAAACCCCTCACCCCTTGTCTCCATCGCACAACGCTTGCGCGATGCCCTCTCGGCTCTGTCGTTTCGCCCCCCCACCACCCACGTCTACAACCCGCTCACCTACGCTTGGGAAGCCCACCAAGCCTATCTTACGCGGTTTGGAACCCAACAACCCCGCGAAATGTTTTGGCTCGGCATGAATCCCGGGCCTTGGGGCATGACCCAAACGGGCGTCCCTTTCGGCTGTGTGCCGTTTGTCCGTGACTGGATGCAGATCCACGCACCGATCACTCCCCCACCCCAGATCCATCCCAAACGCCCGATCGAAGGCTTTTCCTGCACACGCACCGAAGTCAGCGGATCTCGCTTGTGGGGATGGGCTCAACAAAAAGCCCCCCACGCACCCGATTTCTTTGCGCGGATCTTTCTCAACGCCTACTGCCCACTCGCTTTTCTCGAAGAATCCGGCAAAAATCGCACACCCGATAAACTACACCCCGACGAACGCACCGCACTCTTCGACCTCTGCGATCAAGCTCTCCGCGAAACCCTTGACACTCTACAACCCCGCATCCTCGTTGCCATCGGAGCCTTCGCCGAATCTCGCCTCAAACACGTCCTCGGCCCCTCCCACCCTCCGATCTTGCGCATCCTCCACCCCAGCCCCGCAAGCCCTCTCGCCAACCTCGGATGGGCCGAACAAGTCGAACAAACCCTCCAACACGCGGGCCTCTCCCTCTCTTTCCCATCCACCTCACTCCCAACCACACCCACTCCATCCCAACCATCCAACGAATGATTTTTTTCAACAGGTCTTGCGAAAAACACACAGACAGCGCTACAATCTGGTTTGTATATCTTCCCTACACCACAAGGCCGCTTTCTCGCGGTCTTACGACACATAGGGTCGGTCATGAACGACGAGTCGCTCAAAGAACAATCTCGACGTGCTGTCGATGCGCTTGTGAAAGAAGTCGCCCGCCAACAACGCGAAAAAAACGAGCCACAACTCGAACCCGGCCATCGCGTCGGACAATACTACGTCCTCCAAAAACAGATCGGCAAAGGCGGCATGGGACAAGTCTTTCAAGCCACCCACGTCCTCACCGGTCAAACCGTCGCTGTCAAAGCGCTCTCGCCCGATCTCGAAGGTGATGCCGGTCTTCGCAAGCGCTTCGTCCAAGAAG
>CAUJFU010000058.1 GCA_963169055.1 Myxococcota bacterium | reverse complement strand
CCACAGGGCAAACGCTCTGTGGTAGCTTGTGCGTCAGCCTCCAAACCGATGCCAGCCATTGCGGTGGGTGCGGAAAAACTTGCGCAGCGGACCAGCTCTGCACCAACAGCGCGTGTACTTGCCCGAGTTCTACAAGCTCATGCAGCGGGGCGTGTGTCGATACCAAAACGAATGCGCAACATTGTGGCGGTTGTGGCAAAGTCTGTACGAGTGGTCTCATCTGTCGGAATGGCGAGTGTGCCTCGTCTTGCACCGCCCCTTTCACCCAATGCAGCAGCGTTGCGTGCGTCGATCTCAAAACGGATCGCGCTCACTGCGGCAGCTGTAACGCCTCATGCCCCGCAGGACAAAACTGCACAAACGGCGTTTGCGCTTGCCCGACCGGCTTGTACAATTGCAACGGAACTTGCGTCGATCGAACCAACAGCAACACGCATTGCGGGATATGCAATCGCTCGTGTGCCGGCGGAAAAACCTGCACCAACGGCGTATGTAGCTGCCCAAGCGGACAAACCGATTGCATCGGCACTTGCGTCGATCGAATGAGCAACAATAGCCACTGCGGTCAATGCGGTGTCAGGTGCCTCACAGGAAAAACTTGCACCAACGGGACGTGCGCCTGTTCAAGCGGAACCGCCCTGTGCAACGGCTCTTGTGTCAACCTATCCAATGACCCCAATCATTGCGGGGCCTGCAACACTCCCTGCCCAAGCGGTGGCTATTGTCAAAGCAGCCTCTGTCGCTGCAACTCTGGGCTTACGCTGTGCGGCTCGCAATGCGTCAACCGCCAAACCAACACTAGCCATTGCGGTGCTTGCAACAACGTCTGCGGCGGAGGCAAGACCTGCAACAACGGCCAATGCGCCTGCCCAAGCGGAACCACCGATTGCAACGGCACCTGCAAAAACCTCCAAACCGACGCCGCAAACTGCGGCATCTGTAGCAAGATCTGCCCATCAGGCTCCACCTGCCAAAACGGTTCTTGCGGTTGCAACCAAAGCTTGACCCTGTGCGGCTCGCAATGCGTCAACTGCCAAACCGATCCCAATCACTGCGGTGTTTGCAACAACGTCTGCGGCGGTGGCAAGATCTGTAGCAGCGGCCAATGCGCCTGCCCAAGCGGAACCACCGATTGCAACGGCACTTGCAAAAACCTCCAAGCCGACGCCGCAAACTGCGGAACCTGCGGCAAGATCTGTCCCGCAGGCTCCACTTGCCAAAGCGGCGGTTGTGTTTGCTCAGGCGGAAAGCTCCTTTGCAACGAAACCTGTGTGGACAAAAACACCGATAAGAGCCATTGTGGGGCCTGCAACAGCGCTTGTCTCGGAGTTCGCGTCTGCGTCAACGCTGTCTGTGAATGCCCTGCCCCTTACACTCAATGCGGCGGCATCTGTGCCAATACCCTCATCAGCACTCTGCACTGCGGGGAGTGTGGAAATAGATGCGGTGTAGGTAAATTCTGTGACAACGGCGTCTGCTGCCCAGAAGGACTCAATTGCCTCCCCCCCTGATCTCCCGAATATTCAGTGCTTTTCGACTCCATATCTCCCGCCCACATCGCGCCTATAACACCACCTACTCCCCATCCCACCGAGCCAACCAACGCCCGCCATCTCTGACAACATCACCCCCGTCCCCTCGGCTCAACCAACGCTCCTCCCTCTTATCCTTCTTCTTCCCACACCTCGACTTCTCCCAGATCGATCTCGCATCCCTTTTCCCAAAGTACCCAAAGGGCCTTTTCACCGGCCTTTGCAAACGAATTTCCTCCCGCTTTCAACGAACGCAGTCTCGCCCCCACCCCCGAGCGCGCCAATGCCTGTATTCCGCGATCTCCCACATCGTTGTCAGCGATACCCAACACGCACAGACCCTAGAGGCCCGCAGCATCCGCCAACAAGCGCACCCCCTTGTCCGTCAATCCAACTTCCTGCAACACCCACTCTTCCACCCCCTCGATCCAAGGCATCCCCAACAACACCTCGATTCCTTCGTCCCCAAGCGCATTACCAGACATACCGAACCGACGCAGCCCACCCCACCCTACTTTTTCCAACCCACGCAACGACGCAGCATCGGCTCCCACCCGAGGCAGCCACAACTCCTGCATCTTCGGAAGATCCCCATACTCGGCAAAGATCGCCCCAAGCTCGTGTCCGATCGGATTTTCTCCCAACGTCAGTCCTTCGATCTCGGATCGCTCCAGCCCCCCAAGCAACGCACGCAGTCCTTTTCCTCCCACATCACTCCCGTGTATCCGCAGAAAACGCACTCCGCCAAGAAACGGCGAGCCACCCAACACACACGCCCCTTCGTCTCCGATCACACCACCATCCAATCCCAAAAACCGCGCCTCCGATAACCCCTTCCATCCGGCCAAAGCGCGCAAACCTTCCAAACCAAGCGCATGACCATCCAAAAAAAGCTCCCTCGCCCCTCTTGTCTCCGAAGCAACCAACGATTGCAGCGATGCCCCTGTGATCTGGTTCTCCGAAACGTCGAGTGTATCGAACAACACGCCGCCCTTCCCAAGGCCCGACCAATCCGCCGCTCCCGCCTCGCAAGCCGCAAGCCGCAAGCTCCGCACCTCCCCCATCACCCCCGAGGCAAGAAGAACCGCGATCCCCTCGCTCCCACGGGGATTTCCGCACAAACTCAGTTCTCGCAAACAAGCACCACTCGCGGCCAAGCCCTCGACCATCGCCCTGACCTCTCCGACTTCAAGGCCCAGATCTTCGGCCCACAACACCGACACGTTCGACCATTTCCCCCGAAACAAGGCCCTCAACGCCTCTTCATCCAAACCATTCTCGCTGATATCCAAGCGCTCGACACCTTCCACCCACCCCGCCTCCGCCAAAAGATCGCACAGCCCCACAGACAACCTCGACCCGCGCAGCCCCAACACCCGCAAACCTGTTAACGATGCCCCTGCCAACGCCATCACCGCCTTATCATCAAGCGGTTCTTGCAACGTCAACTCTTCCCAACTCCCCCGATGTGGACTCTCCAACAACGCCTTCAACCCTTTCCCATCCACACCATTCTCGATCAAGCTCAGATAACGTATTCGCGCCATCTCCCGCATCTTTGCCAACTCGCGCAACAACGCATTCCCTTCTTCGCTCTCCGACAGAGTCAGGCCACAAATCCCCGATAATACAGGCGTACGCAAAAAACGACCCAACATCTCTTTCTGCGCAAAATCCCCTCGCAACACCAAACTTCGCGCCAATCGCAACGCTCTCGGCGCTTCTCCTTCCAACACCCTCACCAACCACCGCAACGGCGCAACCCTCATCCCATCCGACCATCCCCCCGCCAACAACGCCCCCTCAATCGCCTCGATATCCACATCTTTCTCTCTCTGCCGACCCAACCACGCCCACAATCCCTCCCACACTTCTTCGCTCGGTCCCTTCGACAATCTCTCTTCCCATCGTCCTGTCACGTCTCGCTCCGCTCTCGTTTGCTTCGGCAACGGCAAACAAACCTTCTCGATCGCCTGTTCCCACGCCAAAAAACAGCACACTACCACGCCCATCACCCCACACACAACGCCTGTCGGTATCGCTCCACAACCTAACGCCGATCAGCCCCTCCTCGCAACTTTTCAGAAAAACATAAAGCGCCGCCACACCGCGCCTGACGATTTCGCTTGACGTCTGCTCTTTCTTTGTTTATTTCATGATTGACTGACGGGTCAACTAAATGATCGACTGGTCAATACAAATGGAGAAGAAAGGTGGGCAAAGACAAACTGCAAGAACAGTGGGCTTCGTTGCGCCGAGAGCAGATCTTGGATGCAGCAGCGCGGGTATTTTCCGAGCGAGGTTTTCACCAAGCACGTTCGCGTGATGTAGCGGAAGAAGCGGGAGTCTCGAACGGGACGGTGTATAACTATTTCAAAAGCAAAGAAGATATCCTTTTGGGGCTGTTGGATCGATTGAACGAGACAGCGAACCGAGAAGCCCAGATGACGGCGCTGGTGGATGGGGACTTTCGGACGATGGCGGAGACGTTATTGGCGCATCGATTGGAGGTTTTGTGGAAAGAGCAAGCGTTGTTGCGGGCGGTGTTGCCGGAACTGCTCTCGAATCAAGCGATGCGTGAAGACTATTTTTCGCGGATCGTGGGGCCGAGTCTGGCTCTCGCGACGTCAGCGTTTGAAGCGATGCGGGAAGCGGGGCAGATCAACACGGAAGACGCGGCGTTAACGGTGCGCCTTGTCGCGGGTTCTGTCGTGGGAGTGCTGCTTTTGCGCTTGTTGGGGGATGAAGTCTTAGAAGAGAAACGAGCAGATTTACCAAAAGCATGGGGAAAACTGCTTTTTGAGCCACTTTGGAACGGCCAAGCGAAGAATCGAAAAGGCGGGCGAAAGGAGCGAACAAGTGATTGAGATCAAAGAACTTTCTTATACTTACGCGGGGCGACACGAAGCCACGTTGCACGGTTTGGACTTTGCGATCGAAGAAGGCGAGATCTTCGGCTTTTTAGGTCCGAGCGGTTCAGGAAAAAGCACGACACAGAAGATCCTGATCGGCTTGCTCAAAGGTTATAAAGGGCAGGCGCGTTTTTTGGAGCGTGAGGTTAGTGGGTGGGGCGAGGCGTTGTACGAAGAGATCGGTGTGGCGTTTGAGGTTCCGCGCTTGTTTCAAAAGCTCACGGCGAGGGAAAACCTGCGCTACTTTGGAGCGCTGTATCGTGGTCCTTGCGTGGATGGGGATGCGTTGCTTGCGCGCTTCGGATTATCCGAAGATGCGGACACGTTGGTCAGCCAATTTTCCAAAGGGATGCGCAGCCGCTTGAACGTGGCTCGGGCGCTACTGCACAAGCCGCGCCTGCTGTTTCTGGACGAACCCACTTCGGGACTTGACCCAAGCAACGTGCAGGGCATGAAAGAATGTCTTCGAGAACAACAACAGGCCGGAACAACGGTCTTTTTGACGACGCACGATATGCACGTTGCCGAAGAGGTCTGTGATCGCGTTGCATTCCTCGTCGACGGTCGCATCCGCCTGATCGACAAGCCGCGCGAACTCAAGCTGCGCCACGGGCAAAAAGCCATCCGCCTCGAATACGCCGAACAAGATCAACTTCAACACGCCGAATTTCCGATGACTGGCTTGGCGGAAAATACCGAATTCCAGAGGCTATTGCGCCATCCCGGCCTACAAACCATCCACACCCAAGAAACTTCGCTGGATCGGATCTTTATGGAAGTCACAGGCCACACATTGCACGCCTAGCGAACGAAAACAGCCGATACAACGAAAAGAAGAGTTACGCGGTTGCAAAAACTGCCGTGTTCTCAACACTTCAAGCGACACAGCCGTTGTTTTGAAAAACCTGTGCTCTCTTCGCCCAAGGCGGGGTCAAGGGGCGACAGTCTATGGCGGGGCGTGGGGTGAAGCCCCACAAAACCCTCCAACTGCGTAGTTCTCCGAAAAAAAGAAAAAAAGAAAGCAAAAAGAGGACTTCAATGAGACGCTTTTGGGCAAGTCTGCGCTGGGAGATCGTGCTACAACTTCGGCATGGATTTTATGCGGTCAGTGCGATCACGGCCTTGGTTTGGGTGGCTTTGGGATGGCCGCTTTTGCAAGCGACAAAATGGCCGTTGCTACGGGTGATTCCGTTGTTTTTATTTGTGAACGTCTTGATCACCACGTTTTATTTTGTGGCAGGGATCGTCTTGTTGGAAAAAAGTGAGGGTTCGTTGTGGGCTTTGATCACGACGCCGTTGCGCAAACACGAGTATTTATCGGCCAAATGCGCAACATTGGGCGGTCTTGCGATCATCGAGAGCCTCCTTGTTGCGTTGATCTGCGCGGGTTCTCTAGGGCGTTGGATATTCTTATTGCTCGGGCTGATGGTGCTTTGTGTCACGCTGGTGTGTCTGGGCTTTGCCTCGGTGGTGGCCTACGACGCGATCAACGACTATCTGATGCCTTCGGTGGGATGGGTGACGCTGATGATCTTGCCGATCATTCTAAGCGGTGCGGGGGTCGAACATCCGTTGGTCTGGTTGCATCCATTGACGCCTGCGCTGATCGTTTTGCGCCAAGCCTACACCCCGCACTTGGGCCTTGAAACGCTGTTATCGCTATTGCTCTCGTCTGTTTGGGCGGTGGTGGCGTGGCGTTGGGCGATGCACGCTTTTGTGCGGTTTGTGGATCCCACTTCAGCAACCCAAGGAGCGCACCGATGATCAACGCACAACGCATCTTCCGTAGTCTTCTTCCGATCGACCTTCGCAATATCCGACGCGATCCGCTTTTACGGTGGGTGGTGCTTGCGCCTTGGTTGTTTGCGCTGCTTTTGCGGGTGGGCCTGCCTTGGCTGACAACGCAGATTCAAACGCACGCACAATTTGATCTGCGCCCCTATCATCCGCTTATTTTGAGCAATTTTTTTATGCTCGCTCCTTCGATCAGCGGCATGATCGTTGGTTTTTTGCTGCTCGACGAACGCGACGAAGGAACCCTCACCAGTTACGCCGTCAGCCCTCTCGCATTGCGCGGTTATTTGTTGTATCGGCTGTTTCTTCCGACATTCTTGGGTTTTGTCACCACGCTGCTCTCGTATCCGTTGTTGCAAGCTCCGCCAATACCGTGGTCTGCGGTGATCGCGATCTCTGCGGTCAGCGCACTTACAGCCCCCTACCTTGCGCTGTTTCTAGCGGCCTTTGCCCCCGACAAAGTCGCGGGTCTTGCGCTCACCAAGCTCAACAACGCGATCTTGATGTTGCCCGTCGTTGCGTACTTTCTGCCTTCTCACCTTCAGGACTTTGTGGGAGTGATCCCTGTGTATTGGCCGATGAAAGCCTATTGGCAAGCCGCCCAAGGCGCTGCTTGGCTGTCTTATCTCCCCCTTGGGATCTTCTGTTATGCCGTGGTGATCGCCCTATTGCTACACCGCTTCCTGAAACGACCGCTGCCGTAGATTCTTGATCTAGCGGGAGGTGTAACGCCCGGGTGCAAGGACATGATGGGGATCAAGCAGGGATTTGATCTTATGCAGAAATGCCGCCGATTGATCCGTCACAGCGGGCATCAGCGACATCGAAGGAAGCCCGAGACGGTACGGCAAAAACCCTTCGGCGCAAAGTGCCGAAAAGACGGCATCATGGCATCGCATGGCTTTCTGATCGTGGCCTTCGGTGTCGCGGTCATACATCAGCGCGACAAAAACGCGCATGGCCCGAACAGACATACACGAAAGCCCAAGATTGGGTTCCAGTCCATGCTCCAAAACAATGCGCTCTGCGATCTCCATAAAACGCGAAACAGCGGTGCTTTGCAAAGGAACCACATGACAGGTCCACAGCACACCACAACGATCGCGATCAGGATCCATTTGCGCGGGGGGTGGTTGGGACTTGCGCCAATAGGTACTCGCGATGTTTTCTTCGGTAGGAACGCCCACAAACAAGCTATTTTGGACGATCTCGGGATGTTCTTCTTGATCGAAAAAGATCAGATCATGGACATGATTCTCCAACTGTTCGAGCAGATAACGCCGATCCACACGGGCATGCTCGCGGGACGGGTAGTACAGCGGCGCACAAGCATACCAAGGCTCCGATGGCACCGAAGATAACAAAAAGGGTTCTTCGACGGATTGCGTCGCAAACGGAAACTGTTGTTTGCGCGCCAAGATCTTATAAAGGTTCCACATCGTCATCGCGTTGCGTGGAAGTACACCTTGCAACATCAAGCGACGAAATATATCGGTGGCTTCGGCAAGATGCGCTCCATCCCGAAAGGTCGCCCACACCACATGCAGATACGCGGGCTTGGGCATCAGCCACACCGTCATCCGCGTGATGATTCCCAAACTCGATTGCAAGAACATCTCATTGATCCCGGGTCCGGGAACCCACCTCGACAACGGCGCAATCTTGGACGCTTCTGCATACCGCGAAAAGCCCGTATACAGGACTTCTCCATCAGGCAAGACGACTTCCATATCGCAGGTGTGTTCGGCCCGATCTCCGTACGGACCCACACCATCACCGCGTTCTGCGCAGTTTCCGATCACGCTCGCATACGGCGATCCACCCGTCACCGAAAGCATCAGCGACGAGCCACGTGCTTGCAAAAACGCATACACTTGTTGAAACGTCACCCCGGGTTCGACGGTGATATAGGCCATCTCTTCGTCAAAATCCACGATCCGATCCATGCGCGACAGATCCAACAACACCGCATCACAAGGCGGAAGCTTTGACCCAAGACCCCAGTTTTTTCCCCGACTGATCGGATACACGGGGACTTCAAAGCGCGAGGCGATCTGAATACACGCTTGCACTTCCTCTCGACACACAGGAAACAACACGGCCCAGATCCGCTGCGGCGTCGCAAAAGTCGTCCATTGCGCCGCCTCGAACACTTCTCCCTGCTCCGCCACCCGCCCATCGTCCAAAGCTTCGCGCCATGCCGCCAACGCCTCATCCAACCGAACTGGTCGCTCAACGCCCCGTTGTGTCGCCTTCTCCATCTTGCCTCCTATCTTTCGTCTTGTTGCAACCGTGCAGAAAGGATCTTCTCAAGCGCAGCCAATCCTTCGGGAGTCAGCGGATTCATCGACAGATTGATCTCCCGAAGACACGGCCAAGGCACCTCTTGAAGCCAACGCACCGACGCATCGCTCAAATGATTGCGCTCCAGCGAGATCACTTCGAGTGTCGGCCAGTTCGCTTTTGCTAGAACCTTCACCCCATCATCACCGATCCAATTGAATCCAAGCAAGAGCGTCCGCAGATTCGGGAACGAAGCACGCACCAAAGCACGCGCACCATCCGCACCAAAATCATTTCCCGCCAAATCAAGATGCTGCAACGTCGGCCAATTTGCAGCAGACAAACCGATCACACCCGCATCTCCCAAGCGATTTCGGCGCAGATCCAAACGCTGCAACGATGGCCATTTTGCGCGTGCAAGCGACTTCCCACCGTCGGCAGCAATGCTGTTGCGCATCAGATACAACGCTCGCAGATTCGGCCACGGACTCTGCGCAAGTGTGCTGGCCCCCAAAAATCCGATCCCATTGTCCGTTAAATCCAACACTTCCAGCGCTGGAAGATGCCCCTTGGACAACGCCACGACTCCCTCATCGTGCATCCAATTAAACCCCAAATCCAGCACTTTGAGCTTTTCCCACGAGCGACGCATCAGCGCGTATACTCCCGCTGACGCCAACTTATTCCACGCCAGACGTAAACGCTCTAATACCGGCCATCCAGCCTGCACGAAACGTTCGATACCGATCGCCGTCACAGCGTTCCCGCTCAAATCCAACGCTCGCAGCGAAGACCACGGAGTTTCGCACAACAGCCGCACTCCACTATCTCCAAGCAGATTCGACCATAACGACAAAACTTCTAACTTCGGCCAGTTTCCTTTCAACAAGATCGCCAACCCTTCCGGCCCCAACGCACAACCGCCGATCTCCAAACGCCGCAGGTTCGACCACGTCGAGTCCACCAGAAATCGCGCTCCTTGCGCTCCCATCTTCTGCTTGTTCAACTGCACGCTCCGCACACCCGCAAGCTCAGAAAAGCGCGTCAACATCTGAAGTTCCACCATCTTCAAACTCCGCCCCAACCTCTCCTCTCCGATATCCAATGCGCGCACACACAACCACCACGAACCACGTTCCCCACGCAACAACTCCTCCACCCAAGCCACAGGAGCCTGTCGCAGACGGTCAGGCCAACGTTGATCCAGCCGCACATTCAACGCTTCCCAATCCAACCCCTTCTGCGATCGAAACACCGCGCATAGCTCACCCCACAACGCCGCACTCGGCTCGCCGTCTAACAAACTCGCGATCTTCCCCGTCAATCCGACCGATCTCACCTCTTCCAAAGCAATATCTCCAGCCGATCTCACCTCTTCCAAAGCAATATCTCCAGCCGATCCCACCCGCGCTACAACAACATCACCGACCGACGTAACCTGTGCAAACGCAGCATCCCCGCTCGCCTCCCGTCGCGCAAAAGAAGTCCCAAATGGCAGCAAAGCCGCGTTGTCTCTCGGTATGGTCGCCTCGTTGCCTTCGGACAGACTCGCCTCCTCCGAAACCAGCGGCGCACCCACCCCTTCAAAAGCAGCGTTTTGTTTTCCTCGATCCGCATCCTTCAAAAGCTCCTCAAACCCGTCCTCAAATGCCAACCCCAGCCCATCGTCCGGCTCGTTACATTCTTTTCCACCCACCGAAGGCGTGCGTTTGATCACCACGCTCGCTATCTCCACCGAGGCTCCTTCCTGTTGAATGGGAAAAACGCCTTCTATCGGCTGTTTCGGAAGATTCGCTGGTATGTGTGCGCACGTCTCCTTGCTTTCGTTCTCCGAAGACGGCGTGATTTGATCTTCGGCAACCCCCTCCACCACTTCCGCAATGCTTCGTAGTATCCGCTCTTTTAGCGATAGATACTCCTCTTTCGTCACGATGCCTTCTTCTTGTAACCCATGCAACGAACGCAAGGCCTCAGTCAACTTCGCCAACGACACCATTCCAAACCTCCGCCTTGACGGCTTTTCGATAAAGCCGCCTCCACACGACCACCCGATACAAAGCAACCACCCTGCAACCGCCCTGCGCCCGATACCAAGCAACCAAACCGCCTCATACGAAATCCGCCTCATACGAAATCCGCCCATCGTGTGCGCCCAAATGTAGGGGCAGCCCCCTGTGGCTGCCCAACCACAGAGCGTCTACAGCCGATCGCACCTAACCCTTCGATCACACTTCTCTCGGATCATCGTATCACGTGATCTTCAAGCCGCTTGCTTTCTACCAAAACGCCCCTACAAAACGAACAGAATTCGTCTTCTCACCCCCACAATTCTCTCAAGGTAAAACTTACGCAGTCGACAAAAAAACCCGCGTTCACATCCGCCCAAGCCACAGGGCCGTTCGGCTGAAAAACCTGCGCTCTGTTCGCCCCTCACGGGGCCAAGGGGGCTTCGCTCCCTTGCGGGGCGTGGCGTCACACCCCACACAAACCGAAACAAACCGCATCGCTCAAGAAAATCTTGCCACAAACATTCGCTTGACAAACAACACACGGCCTTCTACCCTCGGCCCTACGGTAGGCTTCCTTCTCGGGTGTGGCTTTTTGCCGCCGAGCATCCCGCAAGGGATTTTCTCTGTTGATATCTGCGCGATACGCGGATGGAAGAGAAAGGTGTCCGACCAGTGAAAGAGTCGCCCTGCTGCGCAAACAGTTCGACAGGCCACCAGCCCGCCCCGCAGAGTGCAAAGCAAGCAGCGCGCCCAAGGAGAAGCAAAAAAGACAAAAAAGATCAAGTAGTTAGAGGGAACAGGAAACCTTTCGTGTCGAACGACAGCGCGCTGAGCAGAACTGCAACACCGCAAAGAACCGCCCACCGCGCCGCCCACCCCCTCACCGAACGCAGGACGCACCAAGCCGGCCAAGGCCCCCACCGCTTGCCATCACAGCTTGCGCAAGAGCCTCGAAACAAGATGCAAAACCCTGTAGAATCGGCCTACTACGTCATCTTATCCTCGTAGTGTATGGTCAAGATGCACCTCGACCAACACGCCTAGGATACCCCTTGTCCTTGTCGAACTCCGTCACAGGTCCATATTTTTTCTTACTTAACGCTACCGAATACTCGAATGATTTCCTGCACACATCACCTTCTGCACACCACCCAATCGCCGAAAACCATGAACGAAAACAACATACACACAATACGGACTCTCCGCCCTGCACCGCTGGTCTTCTTTGCGCTGCTTTTTTTGTTCTGGAATCTCACTATCCCCTCGCCGCCCCACGCAAGCCCTCCTACGCCCACCACAAGCCCCACCCCCCGCCCCCCCACTCCACACCCGCACCATGCACATGCCCACCCCACGAAAAAGCCGCTCCATCCGACGCCAAAAGACAGCACCCAACAAGCAAGCCTTCTGCTCGCGGGCTTGTTCAAAAGCGACGACGAATTCTTACGCACCCATCCAAGCCCCTACTTCCAACGCTTTTGCGATCAGCAAACCCCCGAGATCACCTTGGTCATGTGTTCGGACTCACGGGTTCATGAAACACTCTTTCACAGCGATCCAAACAACCACATCTTTACCGTCCGAAATATCGGAAACCAAATGCTTACAGCGATGGGTTCCGTCGATTACGGTGTCTTGCACCTCAAAACTCCCCTGTTGGTGATCATGGGACACACGCACTGCGGCGCGATCCATGCCGCAATGAACCCCTATGAAGGCGAACCCATCCCGATCATCAGCGAATTGGATCACCTGTTTTCTCCGCTCAAACCGCTGCTGCAAAACAAAGGCAAGCACACCCCCCACGCGCTTTGGACTCAAGGCGTCGAACACAACGTCGACTACCAAGTCCAGATCGCCGCAAGACGTTACCAAAAACAGATCCTCACAAAAAAACTCCATATCCTCGGAATCATCGACGATATCGCCAATATCTATGGGTACGGCTTCGGGCGCATCGTCCTCACCAACATCAACGGCGAAACCCGCCTCCAAGCCCTTCGCCAACACCCCTTGGTTCGCCACTACCCCGAAGCCACCAAAAAATTCCACATCTACCGCCCTCAACCAGCCCACATCCCCTCGCTCTCTCCTCCCCCACAAACCCCAACCACACACCGCAACGCGATCACACCACACAAAACACACCACTAAAATCCGCGCTTATTCGGCGACTCGCGTGTACCCTCCCTCCAAGAGATGCGACAAACTAGATCAACGTCAGATGTTGTGTTATAACGCATTGTTGCAAGACGAAAGAACGCAACACTCCCCGATAGACGGCGGCTGTTGCCTCCCTTTCTTGCGAGTTGCGTCGGCGTTTTCAAACTCTCGCATACACGACCACGCCACCCATGCGACCGCTACGCGAAAAGGATCCTGAGATGGAATTTTTTTACCAACGCTCTTACCGTGGCCCTGTGAAGGCGGTGATCCTTGATCTTGAAGGAACGGTCCTTGATTACGGGGGTTTGGGCCTCGCCAAGGCTCTCGTTGAACTCTTTCAACGACACCAAGTCTTTCTGCCCCTCGAAGAGGCCCACATCACACACGCACTCCCAAAAGCCCTTCACATCGAACATCTCTTCCATCTTCCAACCGTCGCAGAACAATGGCGAAAACAATACCAAACCCTCCCCAACGAGGCCGACTACCAAAAACTCGCCGATGAACTCCTCCAATGCCAGCTTTCGCGCATCTCCTACGACGCCCAACTCCTCCCACACGTCGCCGCCTCCGTCCAAAAATGGCAGCAAGCCGGTATCTTGATCGCCGCCACCACCCCCGAATCTGAACCACTCGCTCAAGCCATGCTCCAACAAGCCCAAGCACAGGGATTCCAACCCGATCAAGCCGTATCGATCGACCACATCACCAGCCAAACACCTATGCCACCCGCACCATGGCTGATCGCACAATCCGCCATGATGCTTGGCGTCTATCCGTGGGAGTCTGTCGTCGCCATCGGCGATACCGTCGACGATATCGAAGCCGGACTGAACGCCGGCGTCTGGACCATCGGCATCGTCCAAACAGGCCGTGAGATGGGCTGTACCGCACAAGAGATCCAAACCATGCAACCCGACAAACGACAAGCCCTGATCAACGAGATCCGCCAACGTATGTACCGCAGCGGCGCACACTTTGTCGTTCATACCTTCGACCAATGCAACCGCATCCTCGACGAGATCCAAGATCGCCTCGCCATCGGCATCCGTCCCGCATAACCCCCTCCCCATACACTCTCCTATCGCGATCTCCCTTCTTTCCATCCAACCCATCCACTCAATGGTTTTGTGGGGCTTCACCCCAAACCCCACAAGGGTCTTGCGCCCCTTGACCCCCTATCGGCGGAGCGATCAGCGCTTTTCACACCTACCACAGCTCCGCTCCATACAGCACGAACACGGGATTTTTCCACCACAAGTCCATCCCACCTCCAATCCAAAACACATCCGTTCAAAAAAAATCAAACAAGACTTGACAACCGTTCAAAAAAAAATAGGGTAGCACGCTATCTCAAAACAAGGAGCGGTGGACCTCCGCCCTCCCTTTCACACAAAAGCCGCACCAACGCTTGAAAACCCCCCGTGGTTCGGCGAATACGGAGAATCAAACTGTGATAAAAAAGCTGTTTTTTCTTTTTGCTTTGTGCGCGATCTCTGCGATCTGGTTTCTATCCTCGGCCTGCGAGATGGGCCCCAAAAATGAAACCGCACAAGAAACCAACGCCGAAACCACCCAAGAGATCGCCAAAGAAGTCATCCCCGAAGCAGGTTCCGAAACCACCGCTGAAACCGTTGCAGAAACGACGGCGGAAACCACCGCAGAAACGACGGCGGAAACCACCGCTGAAACTGCAACAGAACAAGTCGCTGAAACCACAACGGAAACCACCGCTGAAACGACAACAGAACAAGTCGCTGAAACCACCGCTGAAACCACCGCTGAAACGACAACAGAACACATCGCCGAAACCACGGTAGATGCAGGGCCTTGTACATGGCAACAAACCAAGACTCTCAACGGACATACCGCAACCGTGCGCGGAGTGGCTTTTAGCGGCACGCAACTCGTCAGTGCAAGCGACGACAAGACCGTCAAAGTCTGGGATATCGCCGCTGGTTCGAGTTCAACAAGCCTCACCAGCACATCGACGATGGACGGTCTGGCTGCCGCTCCTGCGGGCACAAGCGCCCCATACAATCGCTATATCGCCGCAGGCAGCGACAAATTCACCAAGGTATGGGATCTTACAAACAACGGTCTGAAATACAACTTGGGTGGGCTGACCAGCAAAGTTCAAACGGTTGCCCTCAGCCACAACGGCCAATTCGTCGCATCCGGAACGGGCGGCAGCATCTACATCTACGACCTCAGCAACGGCAACCGCAAAGAGATCCTCGATCACGTGATCGTTGGGCCTTTGATCGTGCAGTCTGTCTCCTTTAGCCCAGATGGAAAGTTCCTTGCATCGGGCGCTTGGGACAAAAAAGTCATCTTGTGGAATGCCCAAACCTTTAGCCGCACCGCCTTGGACACCCTCTCGGGCCACAAAGGCTATGCCCTCAGCGTCGCGTTTCGCCCCGACAGCAAGATGCTCGCCGTCAGCACGTGGGCCGAAGGAACCCCCCTCTCCTCCGAGATCAAACTGTGGGATATCTCCACCACCCCCGCCACCCTCAAAACCACCCTCGCTGTAGGCAAAGGAAACCTCCGCTCTGTGACCTATACCCCCGATGGTTCGGTCCTCGCGGTCGGTTCAAACGATACATCCGGCCAAGACAATTATGTCCGTCTGTTCGACGCCAACAACACCGTGATCACAACACTCCCCACCACTGCGGGAGTCAACAGCATCGCTTTTGATAGCACAGGGCGCATCCTCGTTGCAGGCATCAGCGACACCAAAGACAACCTCGTTGTATGGGAGTGCAAATAACCATGACGCTTATAAAAACTTCTCGAAACGCCCGCTCCATCGTGCAGATCGCCTTTTCCGCTTTGTTCTCCATGATGCTCCTGCTCTCTTTTGCCGCTTGTGAAAGCGGCCTGCCTCAAAAAGAAGGCTCCACGAACCAAGAGACCAACACACAAACCGAAACCCAACCCACCGAATCCACGACCGAACCGCTCTCCGAACCCACCCAAGAGCCACTATCCGACGCAGGAAACGAAGCACTCCCCGAAACTGCGGTTGAAACGCAACCCGAAACCACCCCCAACCCCGCACTCGATCGCCTCGCACAAGATATCGCCAAAAATGTCTGTGGTGCGCTGTTTCGTTGCTGCAACAACGATCACATCAACCAATACTTCCTATTCTACCGAGAAAATCGCCTCCTTGAATCTTTCAAACCCCGCTTGCCCCCTGTCGCAACGCTCACCCAAGAAACCTGCACCACTGTCCTCCAAGAGATGATCGTGATCGTTCCTTTTGGCGACTGGATCAACGCCGCCAAAGCTGGAAAAGTCCAATTCGACGCCGCCGCCGCACAAACTTGTCTCCAAACCCTCCAAAATGCCGCATGCGGCGAAGCCGTCAGCAACGCCTTATTTGATAGCACATGCTTTGGTGCCTCCGCTCCCGTCGGAGGAACAGAACAACGCAAAGCCTTTGCACGCACCTCTTCCGCAGGACAAGAATGCACCATGCTCCGCGATGGCGTTGGAGCCGGATTCTTCGGCACTTGCGATCCCACACAAAACTTTTGTTGCTATCCAAACACACAAGGAACCACAGATCCTTGCGGATACCCCAAAGAAGGCGTGAAAGGCGTCTGCAAAAAAGCCTCTGCTGTCAACGAGGCTTGCGCAGTCGCACCCACCGTCCAATTGTGCAAAACAGGACTTGATTGCGGCGACAACAACCGATGCGAAGCCCCAAATACCACACAGCTCAAAGTCGGCGATTCTTGCTCGACCGAACGTTTTCAACCCCTCGGCGAATGCCAGAGCAGTTGGTGCGATCTTACAGGCACTCGAAAATGCACCGCCTTCAAAGAAGATGGTGCAGCCTGCGGCTTTGGAAGCGAATGCAAGAGCAAAGGCTGCGAAAACAAGCTCTGCGCCAAACCCACCTACTGCACTGGCCGCTAATACGAAATCCGCCCATCGTGTGAGCGCAAAATGTAGGGGCAGCAAGGTGTGGCCCAACCACAGGGCGTCGACAGCGGATCGCACCCACCCTTCGAGCACACTTCTCTCTGGATCGTGTAACACCCCCTCGACATCACACCCACCCGCCGCGCAGACCACGAACCCCCACCCAAACCGAGCGTTAGGCTTTCCCCTCGGATGTTGCCGGGAGATCGTCTAGCTCATCCGCCCCGTGTACATCGAGTGAGATCCGATAAAAATACACCAGCGAAAACACAAAACACACCGAACACAAGACAGAAGTCACATAACTATACTGCACGAAAAACTTGAGCCAAGGCAGTGTCGGTTGGCCAAAGTTTTTGTACAACATCAACACCACGCTCCCAAGATAACCAAACGAATCTGCCACATAGATCATAAACCCCGCTGTTCCGACAAAACGAATCGCCGCAAGCAGACGATCGAACAACATACAGCCAAACGGCACATATCCCAAATACAGGCCCAACCCCACCAACGTCATCCACGCGACGGGCGAGATCATCTGTGCTTGAAACGCCATCGTACTCACGCCGATCATCACGCTCCCAAACAACATGATGCTGTGTACAACCACCATCGCCCGTCGGTTGGTCTTCACCCACATGATCAGCGCAAGCGCGATCATCACCCCAAAAGCCACATAGATCTCCGTCTGTGTAAAGATCAACGGAACCCCTTTGTAGCCCAGCGCTGTCCATAGCTCCTTAGCAAAATTATCCCGAAAGTCCCGATACGCGGTCAAAAAGATGTACAACACAATCAGCGCGATCAGCCCGGGCGCAAAATGGCGGAAAAACGCCCATCGATCTTGGCTTTGCATCGGAGCGCGTTTGGTGCGCAAAGCTTCATCTTCCGCAGAAGGCGGTGGCATCAAGCTCAACATCCACACGCACAACAAAAACAACGGCAAAAAGAACAGGCCCGTGATAAAAGGCATCCAGTACTCCGAGAAATGCAGGTACTTGATCACCGCATCCCCCACCGATTTAACCACACCGCTCGCAAGAATATAACTCGCCGATAAGCCCGCTCCCAAAAGCTCCGAGAGTCGGCGCCCTTCCAAAAATGCAAACACCAATCCCCAGATCATCCCCAACGGTATCCCGTTGGCAAACAAAAACAACGCATTATAGGGCTTCGGCGTGATCGCAAACAAAAATAACGCAGCCTCCGCCGCTGCGATCATCCCAACCAACGCCCACGCCCGATGCTTCGCCTCCATCTCCGAGATCACCTTGATCCCCGTAAACTTTGAGAGCGTGTACCCCACCACCTGCGCAATAATCAAAAAGATCTTGTAATCAATCGGCGGCAAAAACGGCAACGCCACCTGCCCCGGAAACAACGCAACAGAAAACGGCTTACGAAACGCATACATCGCAAAATAGGCCATAAACGCCGCAAAGATCGCATACGTCGCAAACGCAACCGGGCTGGCTTTCTCTAGCCAACGCGTGATCGGATGAATTCCACGTTTCTCTTCCATCATGTCCACTGCCTCCTGCAACTCTGCCTTCTCGCAAAAGAAGCCAACCCAGCCCCTTTGCCTCCATCCTACCCAAACCAGCGGTGCCTCATCTTTGGCACACCTGCTTCCTAAGCGCAAAGTTCTGTCTCGTGCTTGCCTGCTTTCTCTCTAACGCAGCCTTCGCTCGAAACATCGCAAACACGGGGCTTTTGCTGATCGCGTCAGCCCTCCCTTGGTCGCTTTTTCGCGCAGGACGAACCTGTTGGGTTTCATTGCTCTTGCCACAGCGCTCGCTCCAAAAAGCGTACCTGCTTCGAAAAAGAACCCGCAAAGCGCCTTGAGAGAGAACTGCTCGATTCGATCGTATGGCCCGATGCTCTCCCATCTCCCCACCCGATGCTCTCCCATCTCCCCACCCGATGGAGTAGATACCATCTCTACCCGTTCATCCATTGGATAGAGTGGATCGCTTTCCGCCACACCCTCCGTTGGATGGAGTAGCCCACATCCACACCATCGCCTCCAAACCAAAATAGCCTCCTCGTCGACTCCCCCATGATTGAGCCTTTTTATCTTCTATGTGCTGTGCAACAAAGAGAATAAAACATATTTTTTAATACGGTATTTTTTTTGCTTTACAGCGCATCGTCCCACAAAAAACATCAAACAAAAAGAGGTTTACCATGAGAAGATTTCTATTTAATAAAAAAACTTGCTCTATTTTATTCTTACTTTTCTGGACGACAAGCATCAGCATGATCGCGAGTGGTTGTCGTATCCTTCAGATGGCTGTTCCTCCATCGCTCCAAGGTCAGTCGTTGACCTTGCCGATCAAGCGCTCGATATGGACCAACGAAATGGACTTTGGAGCCTATCGAGTACGCAACGTCCAACTCGGCTGGACCGAAACCCACCGCGTCGGAGGTTGGATCGCGAAGCATGTCGCGTCTTCTCAACGTTTCCGTTTTAGCCTTCAAAAAGGCAACGAAGTTATCTGGGAAAACAAGTGCTTGGTGACAAGAAATAAAGACGTCGTCAAATTCAGAGGCCCGATCCGACTCAAACTCACCACCCAGCAAAAAGATTCTCTACATTGCGCTTTTTCTCCGAATCAAGAATCGGCTTTTTTCTGGGAACTTGATCTTTACCAAGACTATCCGCAACCCTCGCAAGGGCGCTTGCACAGCAACGACACCCGCTTCCGCGTCAAAGCAAGCCATAAAGTCCAAGGCTCCGAGGATCCGATCTTTTGGCTCGCAGGCTATACCTTTGAGTCTCAGGGAAGAGTACTTGGAGCCGTCGACGCACTCACAGAAGGCGTCGTCTGGTTGGATCGAGGACTCCCCCAACAGCAACAAGACGCGCTCGCCTCAACTTCGGTGGCTTTACTGCTCCAACAAAAGCTCTTCTCTCACTAACCCCGCATACCTGCGCTCGCCTCGGCTTCGGTGGCTTTGCGACTCCAACAACGGCCCTTCTCCCACTAACCCCACGACTTGTGCTCGCCTCGGCTTCGGTGGCTTTGCTACCCCAACGAAGGCTCTCCTCCCACCAACCCCACTATCCGCAGACTTCCCCCGAATCCCCTTCGCCTCTGTTGCATCTCATCTCCCGTGTTTGGCTCGCGCCTTGACCTTTTTTACGACCATCCATCACAACCACACCACAGATCGGCTCGGATCTCATTTTTTTGCCTTGACGAAGCTTTATGCAAAGATTATCCTTCATATATTTGAATATTTGAACATATCAAGACCGCATTCGTTGAGCGATGCGAGAGGGATCAAGGATGCAAAGAGAACAACTGATACGAGGAGAAGATCTTGCGGAGTTATCGTTGGTCTTTGAGTATCTGGTGAAGCACCACGATGTCGATGTATCGCCGTCGTCAGTGCGCGGAGTCTTACAAGAGACCCTTTCGTTGCGTTCGGATGGGGGAGGATTGGCGTGGTGGGATTTTTGTGAGTTGGCAGGAAGTTCGCTCCGTCTCAAGACCACACGTTTTACGAGCAGTCCGAAGAGTTTGTTGGAAGTAGAGACGGCGTGTTTTCCGATTGTTACGCGGATCGGCAAAGAAGAGGCCGGGTGGTTGGGGATCTTGGCGCGAGAGCGCGGACGTTTTTTGGTAACGCATTTCTTGACCAAAGAGCCTTCGCATTGGATGACTCCCAAAGAATTGCGCGCAGAGATGGGGATATCCGAAGAGAAAGAAGCAACATGGTTGATGGCTGAGAATGCGATTCCGCTCGAACATTGGGTAGAATCGATGTACAAGCCGACCGAGGACGATCATGTACTGCGCTCGGCGCTGAGTCGGTTGTGGGCGTTGGTGCGTTCGGAACGTCAGGCCATTTGGGCGATTACGATCTACGCGGCCTTGATCGGTTTGTTGACGCTTGCCACACCAATCGCAGTCCAAGCGTTGGTCAATACGGTGGCGTTTGGGACGATGTTGCAGCCGTTGGTGGTGTTGACGCTGCTTTTGGCCGCAGGACTGGGGTTTTCAGCGTTTTTACAATTGATGCAAACGTATATGACGGAGTTGATCTCGCGGCGTTTAATGGTGCGTGTAACTGCGGACTTTTCTTATCGTTTGCCGCGAGTGGCCCAAAGATCGCGGGACGAAGAGGATCTCCGCGAAGTGACCAACCGTTTTTTTGATGTGGCTGCGTTGCAAAAGACCGCAGCTCTAATGCTTTTTGATGGCTTTTCAAGCGTGTTGCAGATCTCGGTCGCTTTTTTGCTGTTGACGCTCTATCACCCCGTATTGATGGCCTTTGCGCTGGTGTTGTTGATCGCGATCTTGTTTGTCACCTTGACGCTTGCGCGTGGTGCGATCGAGACCAGCATCAAAGAATCCAAGCAAAAATACAAGATCGCCGCATGGCTCGAAGATATCGCCGCCCATCCGCAGATCTTTCACTCAGCGGGCGGGCTCGCCCTTGCCCAAGAACACGCGGACGCGCTCGCAAAAAACTATCTCGTGGCTCGTTCCAAACACTTTCGTATCGTACTTCGCCAATTGATCGGCAATATGGCGTTGCAGATTTTTGCGAGCACAGGGCTGTTATTGGTGGGGGGATGGTTGGTGATCCAACGCCAACTCACGCTCGGTCAATTGGTGGCTGCTGAACTTGTCACGGCAGCGCTGGTGATCTCGTTGGCGAAGATGGGAAAGCTCTACGAAAAATTTTATGACATGATCGCATCTCTCGATAAGATTGGACACGTCGTAGATCTTCCCACAGATCCCCCCCAAGGCCACCCCTTGCCGCTCCAGACCACTCCTGTTGCGTTGCATCTGCACCAAGTCGGATATGATTACGATGGTTCGGCGGTGTTCAATGAGATCGAGTTGGATATCCCGGAGGGTTCGCGTGTTGCGCTACTCGGCCCGACCGCTTCGGGCAAAAGCACACTTTTGGATATCATGTATGGTGTACGCCCCCCAAGCAACGGGCAGATCGCGATCGATCAGATCGACTACCGCGATATCCGGCCCGAAGATCTGCGACGCGATCTGGTGTTGTTGCGCGATATCGAGATATTTCACGACTCGGTCTTTGAAAATATCCGAGCGGGCCGCCACGATATCGGTCGAGTCGAGGCCCGCGAAGCACTCGAACAGGTCGGCCTGCGCGATAGCATCTTGTGTACAGCCGAGGGTCTAAATTCGGAGTTGGTGTCTGGAGGTGCGCCGCTTTCACAGCAACAACGGGTACAATTGATGCTCGCACGTGCGCTCGCAGCACGTCCTCGATTGCTGTTGATCGACGGGTTGTTGGATCGCTTGGATCCTCGCAGCCGTAGCCCTCTACTCGCAACACTGTTTTCGCCCGATGCACCGTGGACTTTGGTGATGGTGACACATCGCGCCGATCTGCTGAGGCTTTGCACACACACCTACGATCTCGAAACCAAGATCTTGGTTCAAGCAGCCCGTACAGCCTAACCCTTCATGGTTTGGTTTGCCAAAGGAGAACGACTCACTATGCTTCGCCTCAAGATCCCGCTGCTTCAACCCATTCAAAAGATGCCGCGCTTTTCCGCGCTGCGGATGGTCGAATCTCCCAAAAGCGTGATCACTCTCGCTCGCGCCCTATGGTTCGGCTTTTTCCTCGGATGTGGTGCTCTTTTCTTGGCCCCTTGGCAACAAACGGCCTTTGGTGTCGGGCGTGTCATCGCCTACACGCCTGAAGAGCGCCAACAAGTCATCGAAGCCCCAATCAAAGGCCGCATTACCCGCTGGTATGTCACCGAAGGTTCGACCGTCAAAAAAGGCGATCTGATCGCCGAGATCGCAGACAACGATCCTCAACTCTTCGAGCGCATCGAGGAAGAACGCCGAGCCGTCCAAAGCCAACAAAAAAACGCACTCTCGCGTGTGGAAGCCTACAAAAACAAGATCAAAGCTCTCGAAGATTCCAAGCGCCTCGCCCTCCAAGCCGCGCAGTTGAAGATCCAGATGGCCCAACAAAAGATCCAAGCCACACAACAGAAACTCTCTGCTGTGCGGGCCGCTTTGCGAACGGCCACCCTCAACCTTCGGCGGCTGCGCTCTTTGAAAAAAGATGATCTCGTCTCCCAACGAAGCCTCGAATTGGCCGAACTCAACTACGCCAAACAAGACACCGAAGTGAATATGACCCTCGCCGATCTCACTTCGGCCCGCGCCAACGAGCTATCCATGCGTTCTGAGCGCCTCAAGATCGGCGCAGAAGCCCAAGCTAAGATCGACTCAGCCAAAGCGGATCTCGAAAAGTCCGAAGAACAAGCCTCCAAAGCACGCGGCGATCTCGCCAAAGTTAACGTCAAAGTCGCCCGTCAACGCGCCCAAGAGATCCGCGCCCCACGCGATAGCATCGTCCTCAGTTTGCTCGTCAACGAACAGGCCGAGATGCTCAAAGAAGGCAAACCCATCGCCCGCATTGTCCCTGCCACCACATCAAGAGCCGTCGAACTTTGGGTGGATGGCAACGATGCCCCGTTGATTACACGACAACGTCATGTCCGACTGCAATTTGAAGGGTGGCCCGCTGTCCAGTTTACAGGGTGGCCCTCTGTCGCCGTCGGAACCTTCGGTGGTACGGTCTCTTTGGTCGATGCGACGGATAGCGGTGATGGAAAATTTCGCATTTTGATTGTCCCCGATAAGCAAGACGAAGCCTGGCCAGAAGGGCGCTTTTTGCGCCAAGGAGTCCGAGCCAAGGGCTGGATCTTCCTCAACCGCGTCAGCCTTGCCTTTGAACTTTGGCGTCAATTCAACGGCTTCCCGCCCACGCTCGATCCAAAAGGTCTGAAAAAGCCCGTCAAAACAAAGAAGATCAAAAAATAACAACAAGGGGTATGCCTGTGTTTTTTGTGATCGCTGCGAACCTCTCCTCCCTGCGGGTGGGGCGTTGCCTTTTGCTTCTGGTGTTTCTGCTGCTTCCCCGACAAAGCCACTCACTTACGCGCCAAGAAGCCGTAGACTACGCACTCAAAAACAGCCCATCCTTGCGCGTTGTTCGAGCCAATATCGAGATCGCCATGCAGCGTCTTCGCGGTTGGCGCTACTTCCCCACCAACCCAGAGATCGAATCCGTGGGCAAAGTCAAAGCCCCGGGAAAACCCAGTCCTGTCGACTTCAAAACCATCGAAAATGAACTGCTTTGGAAGATGCCGATCGGTGGGTGGTGGACCCAAGGACAACGCCTTGCGATGGCCTTTCTCAACCGCGTCAAACGCGAAGTCAAAGCCTTCGAATTCACCCTCACCCTCGACGTTCACCGCGCTTACAACAAAGTTCTTATCTCGCAACAAAAAGTCGTCCTCTACAAAGATATCGTTACTTTTTTTGAGCGCATCGAGCGGCTCACGCAAACGATGAAAGCTCAAGGCGCCACCGATATCTTGAGCGTCAACTTGGTGCGTTTGGAGTTGTTGCAAAACCGCGCTTCGCTCCAACGCAGCGAAGCCAAGCTCCGCGTCAATCAACAAAAACTCGCAAAAGTCCTTGGATGGGACCAAAACGACCTACCCACCGCAACAACCCTCTTGCCATCGAACTTTCCGTTGTACAACAGCATCGATCCGTTTTTTGTCAAAGCCGCCGATCACATCCGCCTCCAAGTCGCCCGCGAATCCATCAAACAAGCCGAAGTCGCCCTTCAATTCGAGGAAGCCAAAGCCATCCCCGACCTCAAACTCAAGCTGTTTTACGCGCTCGAACAAGAACTCAACCACACCATCGGGATCGGTTTCAGCATCGCCCTTCCTTTCACCTATCGCAATCAGCCCAAAGTCTTCGAATCTCGCGCCAAACTCCAGCAATCTCGGCTCAAACTTCTCGAAGAACAATTTAAGATCCGCCAATCCATTCGAGAAAGTTTCTTGCGCTACACCAAGACACGCGAAGTCCTTCAGATCTACCAATCGCAACTCTTGCCTCAGTTTGCACAACAATTACGACTGCTTGCCCGCAGCCTCCAACTCGGCAACCTTCAACTTCTCCAACTGGTCACCACCCAAAAAAGCCAACTCAAGGCCATGTTGGATCGCCTCGTCACCCTCGAAGAAACCCTCGATGGTTACCTTTCGCTATTCGAGGCCATCGGACAATTACCGACAGGCTTGTAGTCAACGAGAAGTCGAATGGGTTGATGGCTGGTTTTGGGGCAAGTTTGTTGTCGCCTAGGGGCGCGGGGCGGGGCGGGTGGGAGCGGGGGTGCGTCGTTGCGGTGAGGGTGGGGTTTCTTCTTTGATCCGACGTTGACGGCGGCGTTTGATCATGGCTCGAATGCGCGCAGCTTCGGGGCTTTTTGGATCGAGATTCATAAACTTTTTGTAGCTGCGTTCGGCGTCCATACACGAATCGTATTGGTAGGTGGGATTTTTGGGGGAAAGATTGCAATGGCCCATCTTGTCGTAAGCATCGCCGATCAGCATGTGGATCTTGTGTTGGTCGGGTTCTTTGGAGAGCCACCGTTCGTAGCATTTGATCGCTTCTTTGTGGCGATTGCGTCGGAGATGGATCGCGCAAAGTTGTTGGAGAGAATAACGGCGTTTGGGAGGGGGGGATGCTTTGGGTTTTTTGGGGCGGCGTTTGGGTTCGGTGTCTTCGGGGGTTTGGCCGAGTTGTTGTTGAAGGCTTTTGTGGATCTCTTGGGCTTCGGAGTATTCGGGGTCTAATTCTAAGATCGCGGCGCTGAATTGGATGGCTTCGTTGGGTCGGTTATTTGCGGTAGCTGTTTTCAATCGGATCATCAAGGCGTTGATCGCACGAGGCGTAAGGCGTTGGCGATCTTTTTGGACTTGCTCGATATAACGGCTGGCCTTGTGAACTTCTTTGAGGCGATTGATCGCCGCGTAATAATCGTTCTTTTCTTCGAGATCATAGGCTTCTTGAAGGATCTTTCGCTGTTTCTTTTCAAAGAAAATCTTGTCTCGGAGTTCTTCGGCATCTTTCCATCCTGCGCGTTTTTGCAAGGCTTCTTCGACAAGACGTTGGCTCATCTCGTAATTCTGATGTTCAAACAGATCACGCGCACGTTGAACGAGCAGTTCGGCCCCTGTTGCCGAGGGTGATTTTTTGGGATCGACTTGGCGGACTTCGATCGGGGAAGGAGTGAGGGGATCGTTCTTTTTCCCGAGGACAGGGGTTCCTCGGCCTGTTTGAAGCAGGTACACGATCGCAAGGATGCACACCAAAAGCATCCCCGTGACGACCCCCGCCAAGACCATCCAACGAGAGCTTTGTTGGGCCTCGTTGGCTGCAACCGCAGCGATCATGACGTTAGGATCATCGGGGAAATGGAGTTCGACTTGATTGGATTCGCTTGCAGAGGCAAAGCGGATCCGAACGTGTCCAAGTTCGACGATATCGCCAAGTCGCAGATCACAACGCTCAAAGTCTTCCCCGTTGACACGAACACCGTTGGCGCTATTGAGATCTTTGATTTGGAACGTACCGTCTTGAAAGGAAAGTTCGGCATGTGCGCGAGAGACGGACACATGGTCGATACAGATATCGTTGTCGTCTGTCCGGCCGATCGTCACTTTGTCTTTCTTCATCGGAAACCGCTGGCCCGCAAAAGAGGTGCTGATCACGATCAATCGGATGTCTTGGGGCTGGAGTCCATGTTTTCCCGAGACAGCGGGGATCTCATGGGCAGGGGTTTCTTTTTCAGAAGACTTTTTGGGGGGAGCCGAAGGTCGGGCGTCGACGTCTTCTTCTTGGGAGGCGTCTCGCAACGTGAGGTGATAATCCCCGATCTCCACAAGGTCGCCTGCTTTTAACGCGGCTTGGGCATCGATCATCTCGCCGTTCAGAAAGATGCCGTTGTAGCTGTTGGCGTCTTCGATGCGGATGATTCCGTCTTCCACAACAAGGCGCGCATGGACCCGTGAAATGTTGCGCTCGTTCAGGCGAATCGCGTTGCCTTCGCCGCGACCGATGGTGATCTGGTTGCGGATGAGAGGAACAACGGTGGTTTTCCCTTCGTCATCTTCGATGATCAGCTTGTACATCATTTTCCCGTTATGGTCCCGCAGCGTGGGGGCAAGCGATCAATTAAGGTTCTGCCCTTTGCCATATACACGGCAAAGAGTGCCGTTCCAACGGCCACTTTGCCAAAGAGCCTATGTTGGTTGCTTCGCCTTGTCAAGAACATCAACCTACGCGCAGGAAAAGCATCCAAAATGAAGCGGTGGGGTGGTCTTGTGGCGAGGCTGCGAGAAAAAAACAACGAAGAAAAAAGCAAGGAGTCGGAAACGAAGAAAAAGAGGCCGAAACGATGGGATTTTTCGCGAGACAAGACGAACACGGCGGACAAAAGCCCCCGATTTCTCGCCGCTTTAAAGCGGCAAAGCGATGGGTACGAAATCCGAAAGATGTGTGATCGCAACATATAGGGGCAGCCACAGGGGCACTTGGTCCAACTAATTCCATTCGTCTGCGGATGCGGTTAAACTTTTTACTTTGATAGGACTTACGCAGTTCGATACGAAAAAGGCCCATGTTCGGGCGTGGGCGGTTCGCGAACCGCCCCTACGACGTTCTGATA
>CAUJFU010000057.1 GCA_963169055.1 Myxococcota bacterium | reverse complement strand
AGTTGGGCGTTTTTATGCGTCCGAGCGTGGATTTGCAAGATCGTTTTTGGGGGCGTTTGCGTCGTTTAACGTGCCTGCGCTCGAACAGGACTTGGCGCTGCTTCGCTTTTTTGGGCGTTTGTGTCGCTTAACGTGCCTGTGCCTCGATCACCGACAAGAAGGTGCGTGCAGCGTGCAAGCCATGTTCTCTTGCGAGTACACGCAGTCCTTTCATGGGCAGATGTGCGAAGCGGTTGGCCATTTGTCGGGCTTCTTGTTCGGGAAGTGTATCGCCGATCTTCTCGATGTAGTGGGCGCGTAGCGCTTGAAGCGAAGGCCCAAGCTGACGCTCGATCCATTCGTTGATCGCGATCTCAAGCTCATCAAGCAAGATCTCTTCAGCCCGTAGCAAGGCCGCTTCAATCTTTTGACGACGGCGTTGTCCCGCTTCTTGGAGGGTTTCCACATCAAGGTTTTTGATGCCTTGGGTTTGGGCAGCACCCAACGCAACGTTGCGTGGCATCCCTAAGTCCACGATCACCCGCAGATTTGGCAGGCGCTTTAAAAACGAAGTGTTGATCAAGTCGGCTTGAGAAGTCGCGCACACCAAACCGTCAAGAGCAGGAGGGTGCATCCAAAAATCATCCAACGACAAAAGCGCGATCTTCGCCTGACCATCGAGTTCTTCGGCGAGAGCTTGTGCTCGTTCGATCGAGCGGTTGATCAGATAAAGCGTTGTATGGGGGCGTTCACAAAGCGAGCGTGCGGCGATGCGGCCCATTTTGCCTGTTCCGATCACGGCGATCTGGGCGTGTAGAGGAAGGTCGCGCTCCATCTCCGGGCGGGCAAGACTAAACAAAGAGGTTTTGACAGGAGCCAACTCAACATCTCGGCGGATGCGTTTGGCGACGCGAAAGGCGGTAGAAAAAGCAAAGCTGGTTTCACTTCCGACAGTCTTTTCGGCATCTGCGGCTGTATAAGCGTCTCGCACTTGCGACATGATCTGATCTTCCCCCGGATTGAGGGAGTCCAAAGATGCTGCGATTCGGCAAAGCTGTTCGACGGCGGCTTCACCTTCGTAGGTATAACAGCGCGTCCATTCCGCAGGAGCCAACAAGCGGCGGGCTTCTTGGATATCCATCCCTTCGGGCATCGCAACGATCAAGTCACACCGGTTGCAAGTCGAAAGTCTCACAGCCTCTTGAAATCCCAACGCGAGGATATCCGAAAGCGCACGGTCATCCCACGCTCGATGCCATGCCTCTAACGCCGCGATACCACCGCGCCGATGTGATACGCCGATCAGTGCGATCCGCTCCATTCGCTTCACCGCCCTTGTCCTTTCCGCATACTTGAGGCTTTTCCTTGTCCTGTGGGCGCGCAACCTTTGCGCTGGTCTCTGTTGGACTGTGGCCTCCGTGCGATTTCGCACAGCAGTAGTACACTAGCGCGTGAAGATCAAGGGTGCCTTGATCTTCGTCAACCTTACGCGCAACAACACCACAACGGAAACGACGGCAAGGAATCGTGCGTCGGCTTGTAACGGATCTGCAAGAAAGTCAGTCTAAGCCCCCGAATCTCGCAGCCAACGCTCGGCATCTTCGGTAAAGGCTTGTGTTTTTTGGTGATAGGACTTGCGCGGCTGGATGGTTTTTGTGGGGTGTGACGCCACACCCCGCCATAGACTGTCGCCCCTTGACCCCATGTTGGCGAAAAGAGCATCGTTTTTCCAGACCAACGGCGCTCTCGCTTGGAGGGCCGCGAACACGGGTTTTTTTGTCAACTGCCCAAACCCCCGTGTGGCTTGTGTTTGTTTTTTGTCCCTCAACACGATGGAGATGTTCTGATGCAAAAGTTTTTGGCTGTTTTTTCGATCGCATTCGTGCTTTCGCTTGTCTCTACCCCTTCTTTCGCGGACTCTGCTTACAAAGTAAGCGGCGCAAGCCAGATCAAGATCGATGTGTACCATCCCACCAAGCACATCAAAGCCTATAACAAAGCAGGTTCTGTACAGGGCAACGTCACGATCAAAAGTAGCTTGATCCCGGGAAAGACGGTTGAAGTGACAGGAAGTGTGGAGATTGTCGTGGGGGCATTGGAAAGCGGAAATGGCCGTCGTGACAGGTATATGCGCAGCGTCTTGGGGGGGGCCACGTCAATTATCCGTTTTGTGCCTAAAAGCCTGACCATGAAAACCATGAACCCAAGTGGCGGAAGCGGCGAGCTTATCGGCGATTTCACGATCAACAACAACACCAACCCTGTCACCTTTCAAGCCTCGTTTGAGGGGGATATCCTCAAAGGCGGAAAAGTCGTCGTCCAGATCAAAACGCATGTCCTTTGCTCGGCCTACAAGATCAAACGTCCTGCTTTGTTGTGGGTGCCGATCAAAGACAAAGTCGATCTTGCGATGACGCTGCATTTTACAAAATAAGGCCCGTTTGCACCTTGGCCTCGAACCTTTCTTCTTGCCTCGTCTTGGCTTCTTACCCCTCGATCTTCTTGACTACCGTGGAGAATTTTGAATGAAGAACATGCGTAGAATCCCGCACGCTGCGCTTGGTTTGGCTGCTTTTTGTGGGAGCTTTTTTTCGTTGTTTGCGCTGTTTCCGTCCGCGCAAGCAGAGATGACTTCGACCCGCCCCTATCGCTGGTTGCTTGTGCATCCTCCCTCGCTTGTTTCTCCGACCATCTCGATGAAACCTGCCTTTGCGCCCTCCAAACAAACGTTGGTGGCTCATTCGCCCTCTTTGATACAAGCTCCAACCGCACCGAACGCAGAGCGCCGCACCAAGGGGATGGCCAAACCATCGGGGCGTTCGGCGTGTTCTTCGGGAACACCTTGCAAGATGGATGAAAAGTCCGAAGAACTGGTCAAGACGCTGCATCAGATCTTTGGGATCGGTAGCCTTGTGTTGCTGACTGCGACGGTCATTCTCGGGCAGATCAACGCGATCGACTTTATGGAGGGGCGCTTGAGTCCCCAAGCGATGCTCTGGGCGCATCGAGGACTCGCGATCGCAACAGCGGTTGCGTACGGTGGGGCGCGGGTGTTGGCTTGGATCATGCCTTCGGAAAAACAAGAAGGGGGAGCAGGCAAAGGCTTTGATTCGGCAAAGGCCCACAACATCCTCTCTTGGCTCCATGGCATCGGCATGATCGCGTTGGTGGTGGGGGGAATCCTCAACCGCGTGATCATCCCATCCTCGACGGATGCCAAGATCGCCATGACCGTAAGCCACCTCGGGATCGGCTATTTTACATGGGTGACGCTCAGCGCAGCAGCCGTCGTGATCACCTTCTTTTAGTCGAATAGAACTTAACCATAAGAAAAATCAGGCCCGAAGACGGGCCTTTTCAAGAAAGGAGCATCAAAAGAGATGTCGAAGCCTTGGATGATCGGATGGTTTGTGTGTGTTGTGGTCGCGGCTTCTGTGGGCCTTGCGGCGTGTGGCGAAATAGAATGCGCCACCACCAACGTCTCCTATACAAAGTGCGTCCAGCCGATCTTTGCAAGAGGTTGCGCTGGAAGCTTTTGTCATGGAAAAGATCTTCCTTCTCTTGGCCTTACCCTAACCGAAGGCAGCCCCACCGCCTTGGTGGGGGCAGACAGCAAACAGAATCCGGGAGCCAAGTTGGTCGTCGCTGGAAAATCTGCCGATAGCTATCTTTACCAAAAGGTGAGCCAAGACAGGCCCGCGTCAGGAAGTCGTATGCCCTCGGGTACAAAACTTTCCGAGCCCCAGATCAATCTGATCAAAGCATGGATCGACGAAGGCGCGAAAAACAACTAGACCGTCTTTTTTGGCTTTCCAAGTCCATCCCCAAAGCCCACCCCAAGGCGCTTTCCGCGCTGCATGACTTCAAGCCACAAGACCACAAACACAAAGGCACAAGACCACAAACACAAGGACACCATACGATGTCTCAACAACACCCATCCAAGCGTTTCCTTGGCTTTTCTTTCGGATTGATCGCACTTTTAGGGCTTTTCATGTGGCCGAGCGCCTGCGCCCCCAATGCTGTCTGTAGCCAAACCAATGTTTCCTTTTCGACTTGCGTAAAGCCCCTTCTGATCGCCAATTGCTCCGGCAGCGGCTGTCACGGCGCAGAAGGCTTTCAATTGCTTCAGTTGCAAAAAGACACCTACGAAAGCATCGTCGGCGGAAAAGACGGCATCCCTAGCGGACAAGGCTTCCCTCTCAAACAGATCGAACCCGGTTCTCCTGACAAAAGCTACCTGTATCTCAAGATCACACAAGACAAACCCAAAACAGGTGCTCGGATGCCCCTCAATCGCGCTCCGCTGTGGCTTGAACAAAGCGAAGCCATCCGCACTTGGATCGCCGAAGGAGCCAAAAACAACTGAGTTCGAAAAGCAGAAACGATGCAGGGGGCAAAGAACGGGTCGGGACGCAAGAGCGAAAGATAAGGGCAGGGATGGAAGAATTTGGGGAGGTTGGGACAAGCAGAGCAGTAAGGAACGGAGCAAGTCGGGGGAGGTAGGGGCGAGCAGAGCAGTAAGGAACGGATCAAGCCGAGCGGTGGGGTTGCCAAGGAGCATAGGGTTGTGCGCCCGATTGGGTACCCGAACCCATCCAACCATCGCCGCCTTGGAACTGAGACCAACGAAGCTGTACGGAACTGCGCTCATAAGAATCTTTGAAGTATTTGACGCTGAGGTCGTCACGCACGCTGAAGCTTTGCTCGACGCCTCGGGAACGAAGGGCTTGTAGGTAGGTTCCGCCGACTGCCTGATTTCCAACGCGAACGGCCATGATCTTTATCCTCCAGATGGGTTGGCTAAGCCAACAAAAGAGAACGTAATACACACTTCTCTTTAGTCTTCGGCTCGCCTTGGCCAAAAGTTTCGTGCTTTGTTCACCATGCCAAAACAAGCCGCTTTTGTCTAGCGCGATGTAAAAACAGAATTGCGAAAGTGATCGACTCCGTGCTACAAAGCGTTCGCTCCTGTGTATCACGACCCAAGAGGCGACTTTTGCACAATATTAAGTCAATGAACTTCAATGGCTTTTTGTTTTATTCCCAAAAAAATTTTGATGACCCGATAAAAGTATGTCGAACCAAAGACCCCAAGAACAGCGCTCGGTTTCTGTGATCGGCTCTTCTGCTTCTTCCTCACCTTCTCCGCTCCCATGCCCCACGCGAGCTTTCCCATTACAGTCCACCCATGCGCATAACAAAGAAAGTGAAATCACTTTTGATTTCAGTGTATTGAAGATGAAACGCAAATCACTCTACAGACCAAGCCACCGATCTGCCCTACACAAGACGAGGTTGACACAGTTCATGCACGCGACACGATCAAACGGCGCAAACGGCGGAACCAACACAACGATCCAATCGACCACAGCGACCCCTCGGATGCCTCGCATCACGACAGCAGCGATCGCCGTTGCGGCTCCCTCTCACAGACTTCCTGCCGTATTTTCCGCTGCGATGCGCTTCTTTGGCTCTTGCTCTTTTGCGCTGTTGTTTTGGGTCGGGGCTACCTCGCCCGTTTCGGTCTACGCCCAAAATGTCCCCCTTACTCCCGAGTCCTACCAAGATATCCAAAGCGATTGGTCTGTTCCCAAGCCCCCTGCTTATTTTCGCGATTGGGCACCTCACTTGCCGATGTTGAGCTATGGCGTCGGGTTTGGTTATACGCCTGCTTACTTTGCGCCTTCGGCAGCGAAGGTGGCTTTTGGAAACAGTTCCGAAGTCAACGCCAGCGGAGACAACCTCGCCGTCAGCCCGCGCATTAGCGCAAGCGTTAGCTGGTCTTTGTCTGCATCGCTCGCACAATACGGCGTGTTGGGGTGGTGGAGCGATCTCGGTTTCAGCGCAAGTTGGGGCTTGAGCCAAGCCTTGAGCGACAACGTCGACACGGGTCGGATCGCTCGCCAAGTCTTGATCCGCGATCTCGGATTCGGCATCAGCAAAGGTCTCTTTACTGAGCGCTTGACGGGGTTTCGATTCAGCTTTGGTCTTGGAGCCAACGTTCCTCTTTCCCCAAGCTCCCGTCAAAGCACGTTGATCACAAGCCTTTCGCCGTCTATCTCGGTGGGGCGGTCGTTTTGGTATGGACGCCTGCGCCTCAGCTACTCGTTTAGCACCAACTTCAACTTCTACCTCCAAGACAGCGGGATCTATAACCCCGAACTGGCCGGCATCCCCGGCCTGAACCAACGTTGGGGGATGTCCCACGCGATCTCGATGGGCTTTACGCCCGTGATGAACTTTAGCTTGGGATTGAGCATCTTCTTTGGGGTGGGTTACTCTTTTGCAGACGCTTACGCCAACCCTGACGGCCCCCAAGTCTTCGGGAGCGAGAAATTGACCCCTGCCGATCTCGCTTCCTACCCCCTCAACGAAGGAAACAGCTACGGCTTTAGTTTGTCGGCCTCGTATCGTTTCAACCAATGGATCGCTATCAGTCTGCGCTACAGCAACGCAGGACCGCAGTTCGAGTTCCAAAACAACGCCAACGGCCAGTCGATCTGGGTCATTCGGAACCCTTTCCGTCTTCAGTACGGCTCGTTTGGTCTGAGCCTCGGCGGCTCGGTCTGATCACAAAAACAGATCGCAAAAACAGATCGCAAAACAATACCGAAGAAAACAAGCGCGTTTCGCCCTGTTTTCTCTCACATCGAAACATCGAGAGATGTCGAGCAACGATGACGCAACACAACGCAAGATATCGACCTGTTACCCCAACGCGGTCTTTTGGGCCATCCCAAAAAACCGCGCAACGAAACCCTCGTTTTAC
>CAUJFU010000056.1 GCA_963169055.1 Myxococcota bacterium | reverse complement strand
TTGTGGGATACCCGCGATCTGTCCCCCCACGCGGGCAGCGTGAACTTTGGCGCTCGCCCGGACTCTGTGGGAGGACAAGGTGAACTTCACAGCCCTGATGCGACCGTAAAATCTCGCCCGGACTCTGTCGGAGTTCGAGGCGAACTTCACGGCCCTGATACCGCCACTCAATACAACGATCCCAATACGCAAAACGCCGAGTATGCGCAGTTTGAACGCGACTTCTTCTCTTTGCTCCGAAATCTTTCAGGAAGCGGATTTTTCTCGATCTAAGACAAAATCTGATAGCCGCGTACACTCAGACAAAATCTGATAGCCGTGTACACGAAACGTTTCGATGATCCGCTGTGACGGCCCTGTTTTCAGGCAGCCACACCCAAACTCTGCATCCTCTCTCGCCTCCCTCCTTATCTTCTCCGCTCTTTGTTCTCTTTGCTTCCCCACACACCCTCTAGATCGTTGCTTTTTCCCATTCCCCTTTTTGGGCAGCCACGGGGGGCTGCCCCTACCTCTTCACGATCACACAACGGGTGGATTTCGTATAAGCTCTATCGTACAAGTCCTATCCAAAAAGAGAGAAGAAAAAGCCGTTGAGAGAAGAAAAAGCCGTTGAGAGAGAAGTTTGAAAAAAAGTCGCCGAGAGAGAAGGGGGGCGGGATCTAAAGAAGATGAAAGCAGCAAGAAAGGTCGTTGCTGGGAGGATTCAACCACAGGCAGAGACAAGAAGTGCGGGCTATTGGCGTGGTAAGTATTCTTTTTGTTGTGGCCAAGGTTGAGTCTTTCCAACAGCGGCTTGTGCAGCGAAGATGGCGGTGGTCGGGCGAGTGATGAGGAAGCGGATAGAGCGGTGGTTGGGTGAGCGATGAAGTGGATAGCGCGGTGGTTGGGCGAGGATAGAGGGCAGTATGCGGAAGCCGAAGCGTTGTACCGCAGATATCATCCGATGATGCGGCGTCGTTGTCGGCGGATGTTGCGAGATGAAGTATTGGTGGATGATGCGATGCAAGAGAGCTTTTGGGCCTTGTGTCGGGGCTATGGGAGATTCCAAGGGAACGAAGGTCAATTGATGGCATGGTTGTATCGGGTGACGACAAGCCATTGTTTAAAGATATTGGAGCGAGAGCGTCGGTGGGATCGGGTGGTGGAAGCTGTTTGTGAAGAGCGAGCGATGTTTGGTTCGGATGTGGGGGAGTTTGAGTCGGATGTAGTGGTAAGAGAAGTATTGTTGAAGCTGCCGCCTCTTCAGCGGGAGGCAGTGTTGTATTGGTTGTTGGATGGGATGGCCCAAGAAGAGATCGCAGAGGTGATGGGAACGACACGGCATCAGGTAAGGCAGTGGTTGTCGTCCTTTGCGCAGAAAGCCAAGATCTGGATGGGATTGGAGGAGAGGGTATGAAGACAGAACGGATGGAACCTCCAGATGTGCGGCGAGGCCGAGTGCAGGGCGGTCGCGGTAGGCTATCGGAGTATCAGATGGGTCGGTATATGTTGGGTTTGATGGACGAGGCGGAACGAATGGCATTTGAGGTGATGTTGGAGATGGACGAGGCGATGCGTGCGCAGTTTCAGCGTTTTCAAGCATCATGGGAAGCCGAGCGCTTTGATGATCGACGCCATCGGATGCCTGCTTTGCCGAACGCATCAAGCGTCCAAACTCGCCGTGTATGGGGGATCTTGCGTGCAAGCATGGCGGCTGCTGTCTTGGGGTTGGTGTTGTGGGGGAGTCGATCGGTATTTTGGATGCCGTTGGAGATGGGGCCACGGGTGCAAGGGTATCTCGTGGATGCGGGGAGAGATATTGCGGATGCGAAGGATGCGAAGAATACGCCCGCTCCAGACACCATGAGAACGTCTGGTGTGGGAGCGGCGAAAAAGGCGAATGGTGTAGGGGCGAAGAAAATCGAGCCGATGCAGACAAAAAAGGCGGATGGTGTAGGGACAAAGAAGAACGAGCCGATGCAGACGAAAAAGGCGGATGGTGTAGGGGCGAAGAAGAGCGAGCTGATACAGACGAAAAAGGCGGACGGTGTAGGGGCGAAGAAGAGCGAGCCGATGCGGACGAAAGGGAGTGTCGACCGCGTGTGGGTGGGTGGGATGGAGCCGACGATGGTGGTGGCGTTGATGCGGGGAGGAAAGATCACGCAAGCGCAGTCGGGGCAACGTTTTTTGAAGGGGGATCGATTGCGTTTGGCGCATCGGTGGGAGCGTGGGGGGTATGTGTTTTGGGTGCATCGGGAAGGAGAGACGGTGACGCCGTTGTATCCGCGTGATGGGAAGATGGAGAGCGCGCAGGTCGTCTCGGGGGAGATGGTGTTGTTGCCGGGTTCTTTGGAGGTTTCGGGGGAGGGCCGAAAAGAAGAGTGGTTGGTGGCTTGTTTTTCGCGGCGGCCAGTCTCTTTGGAGCGATTGCGAGCGGCCCTTGTGTCTTTGCCCAAAAAGATGGATCGTCACGCGTCGAGTGTGTGTGATTATCGCTTGCATTTTTTGGTGCGGAGGGAGTGATGGACGCGTGGCGTGCGCGGTTTGCGTGGTGGAGAATAGGCTTCTTCCTGTGGTGTTGTGGAAGTGGAGGGCTTGTTCTCGACGTGCGACTTGCGGAGGCGTCCACGAAAGTTTCGGTCGTTCGGCGATTTGCGTTGTTGGTGGGTCAAGATGATGCAGGTGCGCGTGCGCCAAGACTGCACTATGCGAGTCGGGATGCAGAAAAAATGCAAGAGCTTTTGATCTCGGTTTCAGGATTTCAGAAAAAAGATATCGTCTTACTCCGCCAGACACAGGCGCGGTCTGTGATGGCGGCGTTAGCGGGGTTGCAGCGTCGGATCGCTCGGGTGCGTCGGGTGGAAAAGCATGCGGCGATCTGGTTGTTTGTGTATTATTCGGGGCATGTGAAACGAGACCGTTTGTTGTTGGGTCGCAGCAGCTTAGGATTTGCGCGGTTGTTGCGGATGATCCGAGGGATGGGGGCGAGTCTGCGTTTTGTGGTGGTGGATGCGTGTGAGTCTGGGGGGATGCTTCAAAAAGGCTTGACGTATCGGCGCGAAGGATTTGCTGTGCCTTTTTTGCAGGAGCCGCAGATGGCACAAGGCGAGGTGATCTTGACGGCGACGGGACAAAGCGAGCAAGCGCACGAAGATCCGACGCTCAAGGGTGGGATCTTTACACACTTCTTGATATCAGGTTTGCGCGGCGCTGCGGATCAAAATCGCGATCAGCGCGTGACGTTGGGGGAATTGTACCCATATGTGTACCAGCGGGCTTTGCAACATTCGATGTTTTCGGTGCATGGGCCGCAGCGAGCGCGTTTTGCACAAAGGCTTTCGGGGTACGGAGATATCGTGTTGGCGCATCTTCGGGGGAGTGCAGCGCGTTTGATGGTTGAAAAAGGTGTTTCGGGGCGATTCTTTTTGTGGGACAAAAAGCGCGAAAAGTTGTTTGCAGAGTGGACACACGGGCCGAAAGAATCGGCTCTTGCGGTGGCGCTTTCCGCGAAACAGTACGTATTGGATTGGCGAAAAGGCGCATCATACAGTCGGATGGCGCTGGATCTACGGACTGAACGACGGATCGTATTGAAAACCAAGACGGCAACGCATCTGGTTTGGCGTCCCTTGCAAGAGCCGGCGACGGTGGCCTCGTTGGTGCGTTTTCCCAAAGAGTTGCAGGGTGACTTTGTGATCTGGGATCAGTTGCGCCAGCGCCCCTCTACGCGGGTTGCCAAGCGTGCTGGTCATGCTGTTGTGTTGGAACTTCCCGCAGGAGCCTATCTGTTCGAGACGCGAGGAACCCAAGGGGCGCGTCGATATCCGTTGCGTTTGTCGACGGGGCAAGCGTTTGTGATCCCCGCAGATTGGGCGATTTCAGAAGATACAGACGCAATCGGTGGGGATGTCGCAGCGATGCGTTTGGAGAGGGAGGCTTTTTTGGGGTCACGCAAATCTTTTGGTGATCGGGAGCGGGATGGATTTTTAGTGCGGTTATACGAAGAAGTCTGGCGGCCACAAGCCGAGCAGATGCCGATGTGGGGGAGTGCGTTGGCTTGGTTAGAGGGGGAGGGATTGTTGTGGAGTGGGCGGCCTTTGGGGTGGACACCGTTGGCAGGGTATTTGCGGCTTCGCGGCGTGGCGGCCTCTGAGGCTTCTATACTTGCAGAGGCCGTTCCGATGGGCGGATACGAAGGGCAGATCGGGGCGATGTGGACGGTGTGGGAAGGCCGCTTTGCGGCGAGGGAGGGAGCGGACGAAGGGCAAGTGCAGATCCATTTGGGCGGATACATGGCCTTTTTGCACGATCTTCGACTGCGTGAAGCAGCAGGTCTATGGAGTGGGATCTCGTGGGGGATCGGGACAACGGCGCAGATCCATCTGTCGGTGGCGCGCCAACTTCGTTTGATCGGTTTGTTGGATTATCGAGGGTTGCGTGCGATCGAAGATCGCCGTTTGACCCGATGGCGCGGCGTGTTGTCTTTTTCGTTGGGATGGCTGTTGCATTTCTAGGTCGTTCGCGGCTTGAAACTTTTTCTCTGGTAGGGCTTACGCGGTTGGTTCGATTTTGTGGGGTTCCACCCCACACCCCACGAGAGGGCAAAGCCCTCTTGACCCCGTATTGGCGGGGCGAATAGAGGTTTTTCAATCCAACGACGTCGCCGCTTGGGCGTCCGCGAACGCGGGGTTTTTTCTTCATCGTCATCTCTCAGACGAGCGTGGGCAGTTTTTTTCTCTAGTTAAGTTTTTTATTCTTTTACATATTTCTTCTTTGGATGGGAGGTTAGAATGTGGGTTCGAACCTTTGGTGGATGGGTGCGCTTGGGCGCGTGGTGTGGTGTTTGTTGGATGGTTATGGGGGTCGCAACGCAGGCGAATGCTTCGGATGCAAGGCGGTTTGCAGAAACACTGCATCGAGAGAAGCTGCATTATGGATTCAGCAAGGAGGGGAAAGTGGCTTTGCTCAAAGGGGACAAAGAAGCGCATTTGGGCGTGTTGGGTTCGGGCTATCACAGTTTGTTTCAAGGTTCCGAAGTGGCGCAAAAAGCGGGAAGTCAGGCCCATGCGATGGCGATCAGTGCGACGATCTTGTCGATCTTGGGCATCGCTGCAAGTGCGACAGGGGCCGCGATCTTTGCGGTTGATCCACAAGGCTTTTTGCCTGAACATCGGCCTGCTCGGGCTGTGTTAAATGCCTCGCTTTTGTTTGGTGGTTTGGCCTTGTTGTATGGGTCGATGCTGCTCAACATCCAAGCACAAGAAAAAACCTATTTTGCGATCAAGGCGTACAATCGGGATTTAGAGAAAAAGGCACTGCGCGAATGGAAGCCACACAAACCACTTCGCGGACATCGGCTGTTTCGGGCTGATTGATTTGTTTTTCGATCGAGGGGGGCGGTGAACAGTAGCGCATCGGCTGTTTCGGGCCGATTGATTTGTTTTCGATGCTGTAGGAATGATGCAGTTGGCAACCCCCCGTGTTCGTGGACTTTCAAGCGACAGAGTCGTTGTTTTGAAAAACCGTGATCTCTTCGCCAACACGGGGTCAAGGGAGCCGCGCTAAGGGTGCGGGGCGTGGGGTGGAACCCCACAAAATCGAACCAACCGCGTAAGTCCTATGTTCAAACAAGACCAGTGGCAGCGAAAAATGGAGCGAAAAAAAGAAGGAGACAGCGTCGTGGATGTGGTGGAAGAAAAGAAGCGTTTGCGGGTTGCGTACCAAGCGATGAGATCGCAGTTAGAGAGGGAGTGGGTTACACAAGCAAGCGGCAGGATCAGCGATCAAGTCGTTGGTTTGGGGCTTTTGGAGGGAGCGCGTTGTGTGGGGGGATTTTGGCCGATCGGGCATGAAGTGGATCTGCGGCCAGCATTGGAGCATTTGGAGGCGCGGGGGGTGGTGATTGGTTTGCCGATGGTGGTGGGGCCGCGTCGCCCGTTGTGTTTTCGCCGTTGGACGCCACAAACACCGATGCAGCGGGCTGTTTTTGATGTAATGATCCCGACCGAAGCAGCGGAGGTTTGCGTGCCAGATGCGCTGTTGGTGCCGTTGTTGGCGTTTGATCGAAAAGGGTACCGTTTGGGATACGGTGCGGGTTATTATGATCGAACGTTGGAGGCGATGCGCGCCCAAGGCCCGCTCTTGACGGTAGGAGTTGCTTACGCCATGCAAGAGCATCCGAGTTTACCTGCTGATAGTGGTGATCAGCCGTTGGACTGGGTGTTGACAGAGCAAGGCTTGTTGTGTACGAGCGGCAAGGCAGGGTAACGCCTGTGGCATGGCTCGGATGGTGCGAAGGAGCGTAAGGTGACGCAAGAGAAGATTCGGGAAAATGTGTTGGATGAGCTGTTGGTGTTGCTGAATCTGGAGAAGATTGAAGAAAATATCTTTCGCGGGCGCAGCCAAGATCTGGGTTTTGGAAATATCTTTGGGGGGCAGGTTTTGGGGCAAGCATTGTCAGCGGCGCTCCAGACGGTTCCCAAAGATCGGCGTGTACACAGCCTGCATGGGTATTTTTTGAGGCCGGGAGATCCCGCGATGCCCATCGTGTACGAAGTGGACTGTATCCGCGATGGCAAGAGCTTTACGACCCGCCGTGTGGTGGCGATCCAAAAAGGACAAGCGATCTTTTCGATGTCATCGTCCTTTCAGGTTGAAGAATCGGGCTTTGAGCATCAAGACACACCGCCAGAAGTGGTTGGACCCGAAGGACTCAAGTCGTGGTTGGACTGGGCGCGTGGCATGGAAGATCGTATCCCCCCCACGATTCGGCCCAAACTGCTGTGCGAACGCCCGATCGAGATTCGGGTTGTCAATCCTGTGAACCCCTTCAATCCGAGAAAACAGCCTCCCGTACGTTATTCTTGGTTTCGCGCCATCCACCCCATGCCTGACGATCCTGTGATCCATCGCTATATGTTGGCGTACGCTTCGGATTTTGGCCTTGTTTCGGCCTCACTTTATCCGCACGGGCACACTTATTGGGAGCCCGATATGCAGGTGACCAGCCTCGATCATGCGATGTGGTTTCATCGAGAATTTCGGATGGATGAATGGTTGTTGTATGTCACGCAAAGCCCCTCTGCCAGCGGGGCGCGGGGATTAAACTTTGGCAAGATCTATCAACACGGCCAACTGGTCGCCTCGACCGCTCAAGAAGGTTTGATCCGCTACCGTGAGAACGAGAGCAGCCGCTCTTCCCAATCCTCCTAACCCCGCTGCCTTTTGTCTGCGCTCTCATCTCTTTTTATAATTGTTCACCCGCTTTTTTTCGCAAGCACACTCTTCAGAACAGAGAGGCGTGGCGCAGTTGCCAAAAAGGCCGTGTTCGTGGCAGCCCAATCGAGAGAGCCGTTGGTTTGAAAAACGTCGGAGCCTCTCGCCGACACGGGGCCAAGGGGACGCAGTTCCCTTGTGGGGCGTGGGGTGAAACCCCACAAAACAAATCCAACCGCGTCACTCCCGATAGATGCACAACGCAGATCCCCAACGACGTGTGGCAGGTGGTGTTTGGGAATGGATGAGCAAGTAGTTTTTGATGATCTCGTTCGGACATATACGGATCGTGTGCGTGGTTATTTTTGGCATGCGTGGCGGCTTTCCGAAGCGGATGCAGACGAACTTACCCAAGAAGCTTTTTTGGAAGTGTGGCGCGCTTTGCCCGGTTTTCGGTCGGAATGTAGCGTGTTGTGGTGGATCTTGCGGATATGCCGTCGGATAGCATGGCGGTATGTCAGAAGGCAGCAGATCCGCAGCTTTTTTGGGCTGCGCTCCAACGCACCGCTTGAACACGAGGCGGCGGACGAACGGTTGGGCGCAACCCTTGAAGCTCGCAGCGAGATCCGCGCTTTGATCTGCGCGATGAAGAGGCTTACTGCTACCGATCGCGAGTTAATTTACCTGCACTACGTCGAAGACTTGAAGGAACCCGAGATGGCCGAGATATTGGAGATCAACAGACACACGCTTCACACGCGACTCAACCACGCAAGGAGGCGCTTGCATCGGCTCTTTAGAGCATCCTAAGAGTGAGCGGTTGGGTCGTTCTTATCACCACAAAAAGTGATCGTGATCAGGCACGACGCGCCAGTTGAGATGGACAGCTTCACAAAGAAGCCTTGGGTAGGGAAGATGATCGTGGTAAAAAAACAAGACGAAATAGAAGATGTAAAAGCATCGAAAGAAGCTGAGTTTTCAGACTTTTTGAGAGAGGCGATGCAAGACCCAGCTTTCGGTGTCCCTCGGCCCTCCGCAGATCTGCAACAACGGCTGCGTGCCATTCCACAACAACACCCTCGATCTGCCTCGCGTTCTCTCACGATGTGGGCGGCGTTGTTTCCCACCGCAGGAGTGGCCGCTGTGTTGGTGTTTCTTTTCCTTGGCCAACCGCCCATCGATCCGATGACATCGACTCCTTCGATGCTTCCTCCACCGATCCCCCCGCCAACACAACGCATCTCCCATCCGCCGGTCGTAAGGCGCGATACGCTCCCCACGCTGCGCAGAGTCGAGCCGCCCGTAGTTCGGCGTGATACACCACCAACGCTGCGGGGAGTGGAAACGCCCGCAGTTCGGCGTGATACACCACCAACGTTGCGTAGAATCGAGCCACCTGTGTTGCGTCGCATGGCTGCTTCTCCTTCGGGACTTGTCGCCAAAGGCACCTTATGGGAGCCGTTGTACGCCCACCAACGGGGAGCGGGATTGCCTAGACAATCGCGGATCTTGCGCGATGGTGTTGTCTTGTACCCCGGCGATCTTGTCCAGTGGAGCTACAAGATCAGCGCGCCTGTCTATGTTTTTTTGGTGGGAATGAACCGAGATGGCGAGGTCTATCCGTTGTTGCCGCAACCTCCCGAACCATCGGCCATCCGTCTTGAACGTCTCCAAGGCTCACTACCACAAGCAGACGGAGAGGCACGCGCCTTTCGCTTGGATCACTACATCGGTGCCGAGCGTTTCTTCGTGTTCCAATCCTCGAAGCCCTTCTCTTTTCAAGAAGTAAAAAGAGAGTTGCTTTCTGCTTGGGAGATCAGTCAGAAAAAGATAGAAAAAATGGTTCTTGTCTCCACTGTTTGGTCGATCTATACTGTGTATTTTGTGAAAAAAGCACGCGAAGATTGATCGAGCAAACAGTAGAGAGTGTCTAGCATGGAAAGAATAAGCAGCCCTTGGGATGTCAAACGCGGGTTAAAGTGTGTTTGTCTTGCGATCTTTGGCGATTTTTTCGCCACACGATCCTCTGTTGGAGCCATGTTGACGTGCGTTTGTTTCGCGATCTTTGGGACTCTTTTCTGGGGGGAACAGGCCGAAGCTTCGATCGATAGAAGTGCCGAGGCAGACCAGCACAAAAAGGCCCGAACCAGCACCGATCCCAAGAAACATCACAAGGGGCGCGATGTTCGCTTGGCGCTGGTGATCGCCAACGAATACGGGTGGGGGGCCGAACCGCGCCTTGCTTATGCTGTCAAAGGTGATCTTCGTCGGATGCGCGATGCTTTGCGGCATCTGGGCTTTTTTTTACCCCCTACTTTGGTGTTGGGAAACCAAGATCCTCAAGCCATCCGTACTGCTTTTGCGACCGTCAAGCGTTTGATTCGAGAAAAAGGCGTGACCACGTTTTTCTTTTATTATAGTGGCCATGCCGACAAAAACCACCTTCACACAGGGCCTCCACCGATGTCTTGGGGGAACGCATCTTCACTTACGCCAGACCCCAAAGCCCCGATCTCCTACGCAGAGTTTGCTTCCTTTCTACAAGACTTGCGGATCCCAAGGCGCTTTGCGTTGATCGATGCTTGCTATAGCGGCATGATCGCAAAGCATTTTGGTAACGCTGTGAACTTTCGCCGCGCCATCGCGCAACAACAACTCCCCAAAGGCGTCGAGCCGATCTTTGTGTCGGCGGATCTCAAAAAGTACCTACATCAAAACGATCCCAACGCGCAAACCATCCATATCCTCGCATCGACCGCAGACGATCAACTCGCCTTTGAATCCCAAAAGCTCAAAGGATCGATCTTTACACATCATTTTTTGCGTGGGCTCGCAGGGCGCGCAGAACGCGGCAACAAAGGTACGATCTCGATGGACGATCTCGCCAACTATGTGCGTCCCCTTGTGGCCCGCGACACCCACGGGCAAACGCCCACCGAATGGAAGCTTCATCAAGGCCGCGATGCCTACGCCTTGGCCGCCACATACAAGAGCATTCTTGAGATCCCAACAACCCTCCAAGGGCGTTTCAAAGTTCTGATCGGTGATGCCCAACTTTCGTGGAATACCGCGCAACGCGCTGTTGCGAAACTGCCCGTGGTGGTAGGAAAAGGGATCTTGTTCCACCAAGACGCAAAGACCAAACGCTGCCGCTCGTATGCGTTAGAGGTCGCCCCATCGCAGCGGATCGAGCTTCAACCTGCGCTTTGGCAGGAGATCCCCTGTCATCAAACAGGCGTGGGAGCCAAAGGAGAGCCGATCTTGCCGATGCACTTGATGGAACAGGCCGATCTAACGGAAGATTGGAGCCTCGAATTGCAGGGAGGTATGTGGGGCAGCAACGGTTTGTTTAAACTTCCAGAAGGCGATTGGATGGGCATGTTGTCGGTGGGGATGCGTTGGCGCTACGCGGCGATCTCGGTGGGAACGGGGCTTGGGCCTGTGTCGTTTCTGCAACAAGACGGAACATCGAAAGCTTTTTGGCAAAACTGGTTGAACTTGCGCGGAGAAGGGGGATATCGCCACCAGTGGGATCGTCTCGACTTGTTTGTGGGCGCGTATCTTGGGGTGGGTGTGCTGCTGCATGATCTCAATGAACAAGCGATCCCGTCCTTTTCCGTTCAAGGCGGGCTGTTGTGCCAATTGGGGATCTGGTTGGATCAGCGATGGGCACTGTTGGTCTCCGCAGAAGGTGGCGGACACCCTGCCTTTGTGCAAGAAGCGCAGCATCGGGTGTTTCGGTTATTTGCAACTTACAGCTTGCGCGTCGGGGTTCGCTTTCGCTTTGGCCCCAACCGCCTACTGTTTTGAGCTCTTTTTCTTCCCATGCCGTTGCTACGGGCGGCTTTCTCTTCTCGCTTCTTGGCTCGTATTTTTTAAGGGGTGGGAGGGAGGGGATCGCAAAGCCAAGAGGTGACAACAAACCATCCTGCGACGGTGGTGATGCGGGAGGTGTTGGCGGTGCGTCGGGTGCGGTCGTCGGGAGAGCATCGACGTTGGGGATGGGAGTAGACAAAGTCGTAATCTTGGTTGGGGGCGACGTTAAAAAAGACCGCAAGTCCTGTGCTTTGGGTGGATGTGGCGCTGCTTTGCCCGGGGTCGGGGATATAGATCGGGCCAGTTCCTGAGGCGGGGGTCATCACGACAGTCCCACCGACAACAGGCTTGAGGAAGGGGTTGAGTTCTTGGATCTCGGCACCGACTTGGGCCTTTGTCCAGTCGAGGGTGCTGACGCCAAGCAAGGCGGCGATCTGTGCTGCGGTGGTTTTGGTGTACATCTCCGCACGGATTCTTGGGATGCCCCGAGAAAAGGTCTTTGAATCGACGTAAAAAGGAAACATCATGGGAACGAGATCGCGCACGCTGTCCTCGAAGGTGACGGCGATCTCTGTATCATAAGGAACCCCTGAGAGGACATAGCTTCCATCTTGCGCAGAGAGAACACACGGCGTACTTGGGCGTTGGTAGAGGCAGACCTTCACACCGCCAAGCGTGGGGTTTCCCGGCGCAAAGAAGTCTGCGACGATACCTTCCAAAACAAAGGTCTTGGTGGCTTGTTCGGGAGAAGGTTCGCTGAGTGTTTCAGGAGAAAGTTCGTTGCTGTGTTCGCTCGGTGTGTCGGGAGAAGGTTCGCTGTTGTGTTCGCTCGGTGTGTCGGGAGAAAGCTCGTTGCTGTGTTCGTTCGGTGTGTCGGGAGAAGGTTGATCTGCGAGGGGTTCGTTGGGGTCGGGGAGGAGGGGTTCTTGGGCGTCGGGCATCGCGTCGGTGGTTGGTTCGGAGGGGGTAGCGTCGGTGATCGACTCAGAGGGGAGAGCATCGGAGGTTGATTCGGAAGGGAGAGTGTCGGATGGGCTGGGTTCTTGGGCGATCTCGGCGGAGGATTCGCCGGAAGGTTCGGTGGATTGGGATTCTTTGGCGATCTCGGCGGAGGGTTCGGTGGTTTTTTCGGTGGTGGCTTCGGTGCTGGTGGGGACTTGGCAAGCCGACCATGTACTGACAACGAAGAGAAAGGCGACAAGAGAACCGAACCATCGGACATTTGAGAGAGGCGCAAGGCGCGAAGAAGCGGTGTACGGAGTGATGTGTTGTGTGGGTTTCATGGGATGATCCTGTCGGCGTTTGAGAGGTCATGCGCGTGGATAGGACGCGCTGCAAGGCGAGTTTCATGGGATGATCCTGTCGGCGTTTGAGAGAAAGGATTGCAGCGGGTCGGGGGTGGTTTCGCGAATGATCGTCATGCAAGAGTCGCATCCATAAAGACAACGAGCGAGAAACAAAAAGTGGTTTCGCGGATGATCGTCATGGCAAAAGCCTTTCGGTGTGAAGGAGAAAGACGACGGTTTGAGTGGGGTTGTTTTGCGGTGTAGGGAAGCGAGAGTCTGCCCAAACAAGTGTAGGGGAGTTTGTGGTTCCTGAGAGAACAAAGCTGCCGTCGGGTTGAGCGAGCAAGCGCCCTTGGGCGGTCTGTGCGTGGGATCCGTGCAAGGTTCGGAAACTACGCCAGCGGCCTTGTGGATCGAGTGTTGCGAGGAAGATATCGCGGTTGCTTTGGGCTTTGTGGTTGGGTGATATCGCAGAGGGGAGTTGGATATCACCTTGGAAATCACCCAAAAGAGCGATACCTTGGGAGGTTTGTGCAAGACTTTGTAGGCGTACGGCTGAAGTGGCGGTGGTGGCGGTGAGTTGTTGTGTCCATTGAAGTTTGCCTTGTGTATCCCAATGGGCGATGAATCCGCTGTCTTGGGGGGAAGAAAACAAAGGGAGATGTTCGGAAGAGAACAATTCTCCGCGATAGGTTCCCGCCAAGAAAACTCCCGAAGATGCGGCGCAAAGGGCTTGTGGGATCTCGTCGCCTGAGACGGCATAGAAAAGATCGGCCCAGACAGGATGCCCATCGGAGCGGACGTGCATCACGTAGGGATCTTGTCCGTCGGTCATGGCGCGTAGTCCGGCGCTTTTGATGGAGGGAGCAGGGAGCGTCAAGTAAAAGCGATGGGTGATGTAGAGGTTGTGCGAGGGAGGAGAGGCGGCTGTTTGAGCAAGAGCGATCTTTGGGAGGAGGAGACCTTGGGTCGCGCTTCCGTAGGCCAACGTCCAACGGTCTCGACCGTTCAGGTCAAGCTGCGAAAGAAAGTCGGCCCCTTGATACACCGAAGGAGACGGGGTGCTGTAGAGGCGACCATCAAAAAGTAGGAGATCTTTTCCATAGAATTGCCCAGCAACATAGAAGACGTCGTTTTCTCCGATCGCAAGGGCGCTTGCGAGCACATCGCCCTCTCCACCTGCCGAGCGCGCCCACAGGACATCACCGTCTTCGTTGAGGCGCATCAGAAAACTGCTAACACCTTTGTGCTTGGGCAGGCGGTGGTTGCCGAGCGTAAGCACCGCGCTGGTGTATGTTCCGAGCAGATAGATCCCTGCTTGTGGATGGATAGCGATGGATGTAAGGGCTTCGTCGCCTTCGGCTCCCCATACCTTGACCCATCGCGCCGCTCCTGTGGGCGAAAGGCGCAGCAAAAAAGCTTGACGGCGGTTGGCTTGTGCGTCGGTCACGGAAAGTCCTGCTAGTTCGGCTTGATCGCCATGAAGCCACCCACCGACGAGAAGATCTCCGTTTGGATGACGTTGTTGATCGGTGATGGTGATGGCTTGATCGGCTCGAAAAAAGCGTATCCACGGGAGATTGGAGGGAGTTTGTTCTGCGCTGGATTCGTGGACTGGTTCAGAGGTGTGTTCTGTCGATGAAGGCTCCGAAGATGCGGACTCTTGGGGGATTTCCGAAGAGCCATCTAGGGTGGTTTCTGGGAGTGGGATCTCGGAGGTTTCGGATGTGGAAGCATCGGACAGATCAGGGGGCGAAGGTTCGGCGGAGTTGGGAGAGCGTAAGCAGAGGCCGCGAAAGCAAGAAAATCCGTTGGTGCATTGGCGGTTTGAGCGGCATTGACCGCTTTGATTGATGCAACCTGACAGCGCGAACCAAGCGATCAACGCAAGGAGGAAGAAGTGATTTGTTGATAAAAAGCCCGTGGATCTGTTCTTCGTGAAAAAGGACTGCGAGAGGAGGAAGAAGTCACTTGTTAACAAAAAGCCCGTGTTCGTATGCGCACAAGTGACAGGATCGTTGGTTTGAAAAACTGTGATCTGTTCGCCAAACACGGGGTCAAGGGGCGAACGTCTATGGCGGGGTGTGGGGCAACGCCCCACAAAAACAACCCCAGCAAGTCGGATCGTTCGAGAGAGAAGAAAAAAAAATGCACCCATGCTTTCCAACACACGACACTTTTGGTTAGAGTAGTCTCTCTGCCTTAAAGATGGAGTACAGTGAGATGTGGAGAAAAAGTACAAGAGCGCTCGAACGAAAGAAAGGGCGGTGTACTTTCTGGTTTGTTATGTTCTTGGGAAGCTTACTGTTTTCTTGTGAAGATCGCGAACTGCCGTGTTCTTTTTTGGGGAACGCATGTGACGAGTCGCGTCTTTGCGTGATGGGGCAGATCTGTTCGTGTGGTGTGTGCGTATCCTGCTCGTCGATGGGGAGTATTTGTCGTAGCGACCAAGGTTGCGAAGCGTCCGAGCAGTGCGTGTGCGGGGCGTGCGTAGGGCGAAAAGGAAGAGAAAAGCAGGAACCCACCACACAAGAGAACACAGCCGATCGTTCAGAAAACACGGCAGATGGGGGAGAACAAGATCAGGAGAACGAAGGTCACAGCGAATCACCGATGGTCGAGCCAGAGACTATTTCGGAGTGGGTAAGAGAAAAAGGGCGGGTGCGTGTGATCGCGGTAGTCGCGGGCTTGCGCGGCGTTGGGATCGAGAAGGTGGTAGCGCGGATCGCGTGGGGCGGTGGGCAGCAGAAGAGAACAGCGGATCTATCGGAAGAACGGGGTGTTTGGAGTACGGTGATAGAGGGACTGTCCGAGGCGGAGGCGTTGTCGGTGCAAGCAGAGGCGTTGGATGCGAGGGGACGGGTGGTGGCGAGCGTGGAGGTGGGAGGGGCAAAAGTCCGAGAGGGTCAAGAGGGAGTCTGGTGGTTGTGTTTGCGCCCTGTGATGGGGGAGATGCGAGCGGTGAACCGAGCGCCGCGCTTGTGGGGTGTGTGGGTCGATCGCCCCGAAGCAAAAGGTGGTGAGTCGATCGAACTGCGAGTGTGGGCTTCGGATGATCCGCAAGAAAGAGTGCGTATCGTGTGGGAGGCCGATGTGGGGGAGGTCAAGCCGATCGCGGAAGAGCACTTTCGTTGGGAGATGGCTGCGACGGTACAGGCTGCGAAGGTGCGGTTGCTGTTGCGTGTGTTGGATGATCGGCAAGGAAAGGCAGTTGTCTCGGTGCATCTTCCTGTGTTTCGTGTCGGTTTGACCGAGAAAATGGTCTTTTTACGAGGGCCGACCTTGCACAACGCACGAGCGATCCGGCATCGGTTGCAGCCTGCGATGACCACGGGGTTTGAAGTGGGTGTCGAAGAAGGGGATGGCGGATCGCTGCGTTATCGGTGGTCGGATGGTGGTGGCGGATGTGCGGGGCGTTTTGATGATGCCGAGCGAGATCAGCCGCAATGGACGGCCCCTTCGCAAAAACCTGCGCAAGATCGGTGTATGTTGACGTTGCGGATCGAAGATCAAGCGGGTCATACGCTCGAAGAGGCGGTCGAAGTGGGGTTTGTTGGGGATACTTGGGCGTTGGGGCTTGCGCGCAACCAGAGTTTGCAACATGCGCGGATGGCGCGGACCAAGGACGGCGATCTGGTGGTGGTGGGCTGTTATTTGGGGAGAATGGATGTGGCGGGATTGCGTTTGTTGGATGAGACGGGGGTGGATGTCCAGTTTGTGGCGCGGGTGGATGAGCATGGGAGTGTGCGGTGGCTGTTGGGCATTCGAGGGAAGGGGAGGCATACGATTCGAGCGGTGGCAGCGGCTCCCGATGGTGATATCGTGTTGTGGGGCCATTATACGGGGATGTTGGAGATCGAAGGTCGACAAGTGACGTCGGTGGGGCGAGCGGATCTGTTTTTGGCGAGGCTTCGTGGAGACGGAAGTATCCGATTTCTTCGGACGTTTGGGAGTGTGCAAGATGAAGATGCGGGGGGGCTTGCGATCGATGCGGAAGGGACGGTGTATGTGTCGGGGTCGTTTGGGGGAACGATCCAGTTGGGTGCATTTCAGCGGTCGTTGGTGGGGTGGGTGGATGGCTTTGTGGGGGCGATGACGGCGGAGGGGACGTGGCTTTGGGTGCATACAATCAGCGCACGCTTTGTGTATATCCGCACGTTGCAAGTGACCGGGCAAAAGCAAGTGTGGGCGGGTGGGATGTTCCAAGCGGATGCGACGTTGGGGACGATCAAACTGCCTTACAAAGGCACCGAGTATCGGGGAGTTGTGGCGCGGATCGATCCGCAGCAGGGATGGGCGGAAGCGGAAGCTTTCGGAGAAGTGGGGATCCTTGATCCGTTTTTTTGGGTGACGGAGACAGGAGAGTGGGTGTTGTGTGGGCAGTTCAAAGATCGCCTTGTGTTGGGCGATCTGGTGCGAGAGCGTCCCCATTCAGATCGTCACTTTTTCTTGGCGTTGCGTGGGGCGGATCGCCGATGGAAATGGGTGCGCACGTTGGCGGAGAAAGAAAGCGCAGAGGCGATCAATCGGGGAGTTTGCTCTGCTTTGTACGAAGAGATGGGACAGATCTATGCGTTTGTTGGGACGCCCGCGCATACGACGATCATGGGGGACTTTGTGTGTGCTGAGCAAGGCTGCGGAGGAGGGACGTGGCAGCGTTTGGATCGAGACGGCAAGTGGTTGGAAGTCGAGTGCGGAAGCGCGACAGAGTCGGGTCCGCCCGGGACGGCGATGGCTTTTTCAAAGGCGTCTTGGTTCACGGTGATGTCGTTGTCTGTGCCGGCGTATTTTTGTGGGGGAGGGCCGTCTGGGTATCCGCTTGGGATCACGCTACGCAAACGCCCGCGTATCCTACCTTTGGGGCCTTGATTACGCTACGCAAACGCTCGCGTATCCTACCTTTGGGGCCTTGATGTGTGGAGGCTAGGGGGTTTTGGGAGAGGCGGAGCGTTCTTGTTTGGCGAGGCGCAAGAGGCGCTGGGGAAAGTCGGTGATGATGGCGTCCACACCGAGGCGGATCATGCGTTGCATGTCTTTTTCTTCGTTGACGGTCCAGACATTGACGGCAAATCCGTGTTTGCGCGCCCATCGCATGTAGGCTTCGTCGACGATCTTGAAGTTGGGGTGGAGTGCATCGGGTCGAGCGAGAGAAAGCAGCCATAGATCGCGCAGGTAGAAGGCGGTGTCTTTGCTGTAGATCAGACCGCGTGGAAGAGTTGGGGCGATACGTCGGAAACGCCACATCGAAAAAGGATTGAAAGAAGAAACGATCACGCGATGTTCCATGTTGTACTTTTGCACAAGACGATAGGTTTCTTGTTCGTGGCCCTGATCGAAGATATCTTCATTTTTCATCTCGATGTTCAAGATGGCTTTCGGATGTTTTTGATAATACTGCAAGACTTCTTCGAGTGTTGGGGCGAGTGCGCCACGGAAAGGGGCGGGGACAGGTTGGCGGGTGCGGATCTGAAAGTACTGAGAGAGGTCGACTTTGCGGAGTTCTTGGAGAGTGATCTTGCGGATCACGCCTTGAAGGGGGAGGCGCTTTTGGAGGGTGTAGTCGTGAAAGACGACGAGTTGTCGATCGGCAGTCATCATCACATCGAGTTCAACGCCGTGCGCACCGCCATCGAGAGCAGCCACAAAGGAAAGCATCGTATTTTCGGGGGCTTCTCCTGCGGCTCCACGGTGTCCAATCAACATCGGACGGCCCCATGACTTGCCCATCTCTGCGGTCGAACGGGGCCACCATGCTTTCCACCAGATCATCATCAACACTCCTAGCAAAAGAAAGACAAGCAACAGTTTTCTCAACCACCGTCGGCGGGGAGGTTGCGTTGAGGGGGGCAGCGGTGTGTTCATCCAGATCGGTCTCCATTGATGAGGGGGTTCTTGTGTTTGAGGGGATCGGCTGTTTGTTTTTTGCGGATGCGGGGGGCTGCGCCGCGTTTTGGTGAGTTGTTTGTTTTTTGCGGATGCGGGGGGCTGCGCCGCGCTTTAGCTGTGAGGATGGAATAGTTGGGTTGTGTGCGTCAAGAGCGTTTTGTGTTGCGTGCTGTGGTGGAAGGTGTGTAGAGTGCATCCGAAAGGCTCGGAGGATAGGAGGTTTGATTGAGACCGATACAGCTAATCATCTTCGATCTAGATGGCACGTTGATCGATTCGTCGCATGATATCGTGGCAGCGATGCAACAATTGCTGCGTGAGTTGTATCTTCCTGCTCTTGGTTCGGCGCAGATCATGTCTTTTGTGGGACAAGGCGTGGACTGGTTGGTTCGTCAGTGTTTGGCGGCGTGTGGTGTGGCGGGTGAATATGCGCTGCGGTCTGCGGTGGAGCGCTATCGTCAGCTTTACAGCCAAGATGCTTTACGTTACACGCACTTGTATGTTGGTGTGCGCGAGACATTGGAGCGTTTGCGTTTGGGTGGTTTTGACTTGGCGGTTTGCACCAACAAACCCGAAAGCATTGCGCGTAAAGTTCTCGATGGGTTGGGGCTTTCGGGATATTTTCTGGCTTTGCTGGGAGGAGACAGTTTGGAGAAGCGCAAGCCAGATCCCGCGCCATTGCAGTTGTTGATGGAGTTGTTGGATGTGGAGGCGGCGCAGACGTTGATGGTGGGGGATAGCGCGTACGATATCGCAGCGGGCCACGCAGCGGGGACGTGGACGTGTGCTGTGACGTACGGATTCCACGATATCACAAGCGAAGGGCCTCCGCAGCCGAATGTGGTGATCTCGCAATTTTCGCAGTTGTTGTCTGTTCTTGGACTCGAAGACAACGGATGATGCGATGTCTTGTTGCGCCACTCTTCTCTTTGGGTGGGTGTTGGGATCGCCTCTGTTTGGATGGGGTGTGTCGGTTTCGCGCCTCTGTTTGGGTGAGGTGTCTTGAAGTGGAGGGGATTTTCTTTTAGGGTGGGGGCTTTGGGCGATCGGGTGCGCGTTGTGCGCTGTACCGTGTTTGCGTTTCGGGCTGGAAGTGCGACCAGATCACGGAAGCGCGACCAGATCACGGAAGCGGGTGTGCGCTGTACCGTGTTTGCGTTGCAGGGATGATGTAGAGGTCCGTTAGAGATCTTCGTCGTCACCTTCAAAAGAAGCGTGTTTGTTTTGCAGGGATGATGCAGAGGAGGTCGTATGTTTGGGTGGGTTTTGGGTGGTGCTTGGAGAAAACAGTCGGCGAGTTGTTTGCGCCGAGTATGGGGTCTTTGCGCGTTGTTTTTGTTGTGGATGGCTTGGGGGGGAGCTGTTTCAGCAGCACCTGAAAAGCGCGGACAGTGGGGTCATTCAGAGCTTGGTGAGGTGGTGTGGTATGCGCATCCCCAAGAGATGGATCGGGCTTTGCGTGGTCGAATGACGCCTGCGATCGTCGATGCCAAGGGCTTTTCGCGTGTGGGTGTACGTTGGGATGCCCACCCATCGCTGGAATGGGAAGCGCGTTTTCGGAGCCAAGGCAAAACATGGGGCGTGTGGCTGCCGCTTTCTGTGACATGGCGAGCCGTCTTGGATGCCGATACATCGACCTTTAACGGCCATATTGATGTCCCCGATGGGCGTGCTACAGAAGTTCAACTACGCATCTTGGGGTCGGTCTGGCCGCGCTTTGTGGCGATTGAAGCGATCGATCGCGTTGGACCTGCCGCTCCCCATAGCCAACAGTCCTCTGCGATCAGCTTGTTGCCGAACCAAGCCCTCACAGGGCCATTTAACGCTCGCAGCGTATGGGGGGCCGCCGCTGCCAAATGCACGACTTCAAACCCGACAAAAAGTCGCATCGCTGTCCATCACACCGTCACCCCGAACAATGAAACGGGTTCGACCATCGTCACACGACTGCGCGGGATCCAGAGCTTTCATCAAAACACCCGTGGTTGGTGCGATATCGGCTACCATCTGCTTGTTTCGTGGGATGGTCAAGCTTGGGAAGGAACCCCCGCAGAGCTTTTGGGAACACACGTTGGCGGTCAAAACACAGGAACGTTGGGCATCTCATTTCTGGGGGACTTTACTTCGACAGAGCCGCCTTCGGTGATGACTTGCACAGGTTCTAAGCTGATGGATTGGGGGGTGAAGACGTTTGGGGTTCCGCGTACGCGCACGTCGATTATGGGACACCGCGAGTTTCCATCTCAAAGCACAGGATGTCCGGGCGATCGGCTGCTTGCGCAGGTGACAAATATGATCCAGATGTCCTCTTCGGGAACGTGTACTGCGCCCCCCCCGCCCAAGTGCGATTACGTCCAGACCAACACGGCCAGCCTGAATATCCGACCCCAGTCCAACACCAACCAACCTCCCATCGGAACCATCCCTCAAAACACTTGCCTCAAAGTCCTCAACAAAACCACCACAGGGCAATCTGTTTCGGGCAACACCACTTGGTACGAGATATCCTACAATGGCGTGACGGGCTGGATCTCGGCCTATTATGCGCCTTGTACAGATTGCGGTCCCGCTCCTACCCCCGAGGGAACGCTTCAGGGCTTCGCGTATGACGACGCGAACAGCGACAAAAGCCTGCGCCTTGAGGCCGTCACGATCAAGCTCAATAACGGCCAAACCGCCCAAACCAATGCAAAAGGCGAGTTTCGTTTTACCCTCAAGACGGGCGTTTACACGATCAACGCTTCCAAATCAGGTTTCCAAACCGCAACCGCCCAAGCCACCGTCGAAGACGCAAAGACCGCAAATGTCGAGATCGCGATGAAAAAGGCTGTCACTCCCGACAATAAGCCCCCCACCGTCATCCTCACCGCTCCCAAAGACGGGGCAAGCCTGCCCGAAGGAGATGTCGATGTCAGCGGAAAAGCAACCGACGATGTAAAAGTCGATCGCGTCGAAGTCAACGGTACACCCGCAACATTGAATGCCGATGGCACGTTCTCTGCGACGCTTTCTCTGACCGCAGGAGCACACACGATCACCGCCGTTGCATTCGATGCCGCTGGAAACAAAGGCGAAGCCAAGATCTCCATTACTCTTACTTCGACACAAGAACCCGTCGCAGAAGACTCCCCCGAACCTTTTGCGGAAGCCATCACCCCCGAAGAACTCGCTCCTGCCGATGCTGCCGAAGACAATCGCGAAGACCGCCTTGTTCTAGAGCCGCTCCCCGAAACCGCCCAAGTCGACAAAGGCCAAAGCGACACGCCCTGCAAGCTCAATACCGAATGCCCCAACGGACAGCTTTGTCAAAGTGGCCGTTGCACCGCAATCAACGGCGTTTCAGGCGGCTGCAATTGCCAATCTTCCACCCCCACCGTTCCGTCTCTTGCGGTCTTTTTCCTGCTGCTGTTGGCCTTGCGCATCCGACGCCGCCATCCTTCCGCCCGCTAAGCCTCCCCCACATCTCCTCTCGCTTTTCTCATCAGACTCCTATCACAAAAAACAGCGCAGCGTTTTTGTGGGTTCTGGCATCTCAATCGGCATCGCTTTGGCGGGGTCTGTCTTTTCGTGGATTCGCGTCAAGGAATTCGTAAAAAAGGCATTGTCTTTTCTGAATGATATCATCCGAAAAAAGTGTAAGGTGAGGTCGCTGATGCAAGCAGAGTATGTACTCTTTAATCTCGTGATCTTATCGGGGCCGATGTTTCTAAGCTTTTTGCGCCCGACGTATTTTTTGCATCGATGGAAAGCGGCGTGGTGGAGTGTGGCGATCGTGGCGTTGCCCTATCTTGTGTGGGACAGTTGGGTGACGGGAAGCCATTGGTTTTTCAATGCGCAATACACGCTGCCCTTTCGTTTGGGGGGATTGCCGTTGGGTGAGATCTTGTTCTTTTTTGGGGTGCCGTTTGCGTGTTTGTTTAGTTGGGAGACGTTGTTTAAGCCGACGCCACGGCCATTTCGTGCGGAATGGCTGCAATCAGTTCGGAACATTGGGATTTTTGTGCTTGTTCCGTTGGGAGTTGCGCTGTATGCTTGGGGCAAACAGTACACAGGCTTGGTCTGTTTGGCTTTGGCGAGTGCGGCGTGGTTTGATCGCTGGATCGAGAGCGATCTTTTGCTCATGCCGCGTTTTTACGGCTTTTTGTTGTTGGTGATCGGCTTGACGGTGATCTTTAATGGTTATCTGACAGCACGCCCGATCGTGACCTATGATGCGGCGTTTCAGCTCGATCTTCGATTGGGCACGATCCCGATCGAAGACTTTTTCTTTGGGATATCGCATGTGGTTTGGTGTGGCGCGTTGTTTGAGTGGCTCAAGCTACGTTATCCTTCTGAAGTGGCCTACCCATCGACACATCGAATGGTTGAGCGCTCGCCATCGGTGCTAGAAGTATCACACTCGCCGAGATAATACGGTGGCTTCGGTGGCTTGGGTGGTGCGGACTCTTTGGGGCGGCATGGCTTGAGTCGGTGCAGCGGATGATTTGGGAAAATCTTTGGATGGAGAGAAACAAACGGATGTTGACGGACAAGTGGTATTTGATCGGACCGACCGAAGAGATCAGGGCGAACAAGATCAAGAAGATACGGATACTGGGAGAGGATATCGTGATCTTTCGCGATGCTGCGGGAGTTCCGTCGGCGATCGAAGATCGGTGTTGTCATCGCAACGTGCCGTTGTCGATGGGAGAGATCAAGCGCGGGTGTGTCGTCTGTCCGTATCATGGATGGACCTTCAATGGTGCGGGTGAGTGTGTGCATATTCCCTCGTTGGCAGCGGAGGATCCGATTCCACGGACGGCCAAGGTGCGTGGTTATCCTGTACGCGAGCAACACAAGTTGTTGTGGGTGTTTGTGGGAGATGAGTCGCGTGCGGAAAAGACCGCCCCACCGCCGATTCCAGAGATGGATCAATGGCCGTTTGTGGCACGCGAGCATCTGTTTGAGGCCGATCTGGAGTCGGCAGCGGAAAGCCTATTGGATCCCTACCACATCGCTTTTACGCATCGGGATTCGATTGGGACGTTGTTGGGGTCGATCGAAGGCTTGCCACAAAATCCTGAATTTCATATCGAAGTGGTCGAGGATGGATTGGTGGGGCGTTATCAGCGTGAAAATACAAGCTCTTTCTTTGAAAAGCAGTATTTTGGCGACACTCCGCAGGTTCAAGTCCACTATCGTTTTTTTTATCCGAATCTTTCGCGGCTAGAGATCGTGTTTCGAGATCGGGTGTTGCTGATCCTTGAACACATCATGCAGGTGGACGATCAGCACGTCAGCATGACGCAGATCACGTTGTGGAAAAATATCTTTCGGCCTTTTCCTTGGTTTGCGCGCTACTTTATGCGCCGAAAATCGGACAAGATCGTGGGCGAAGATATCGCGCTGCTGCGCGCACAACGCGCCATCATGGACAAGATGAAAGAACAAGAAGGCCGTGTTCGCGAAGTTTCGGTGCGCGGCGATGCGATCTCCTTGGCCTTTCGCAAGTATTGGCGAGCCAAACTCAAAGAAACTTCTTCGGATACCCCCGAACCATCGAAGGAACAGTCGTCTTTTGACGCAACCGATGCGCCTAGCGAGCAAAAGACCCATGCACCAAACGAATAATACGATATCCGAGTGATGTGTACAC
>CAUJFU010000055.1 GCA_963169055.1 Myxococcota bacterium | reverse complement strand
CTGCGTTGATCAAGATCTCGACTTCTTCGATGCTGATCTGGCTGAGGTGCAACAACGGACGAGGCAGTTCGGTGGGGGTTTCTTCCGTCGTTTTGCCTGCTTGGGGCGTGATCTGCGGGTATTGGGTTTGGGGGCCTTCTGGGAAGTAGCCGACCATGCAAGCACGGCCCGCCAAGGCGAGGCCCACGGCACCGACGAAGATCAAAAGTCTTGGAATCCATGTTTTCATTGCAAAAATCTCCATTTTATTCGATGCTTTGGGCGGAGTGCCTAGTGCATATTTGTTGAATTCTGGCGTTTTGACTCGGAGAAGCAGGGGGCGTGTCGAAGCGAGGCTCAGGGAGCGACTTGGTAACTGCCTGTGTTCGCGGGTTTTTGATGCGTCGGGGGCAATATCTTGGCGCGATAGGTGATGCGGGCCTCGACGTAGGTCTTGGGGACGGTGCTTGCGCGGAACTTGGTCATCACATCACGCAGTCGGATGGCGGCTTCAAGCGCTCCATCGGTCTTTTTTTCGATCTGGGGCGTTTTCAAGACCTTGCCTTCTTGCTGAACTTCGACGCGCAACACGATGACGACGGGCTGATCTTTCATTTTTTCTTCGGTGGTTTTGAGTTCCAAAACGCCGACCTGACGAAAGAAAGCGGTGAGTTCTTCTTTTAATTTCTTGCGATATTCGGGATCCGCGTTGATCAAGATCTCGACTTCTTCGATGCTGATTTGGCTGAGGTGCAGCAAGGGACGCGGCAATGCTGTGGGTGCTTCTTCTGCCGTTTTGCCTGCGGCGGTTTGCGTTTCGGATGGTTTGACTTCCGAGCGGCCCGGGAAATAACCCACCATGCACGAACGACCCAACAACACAAGAATTAAAATCCCGATCAGGATTAAGATTTTGGGTAACCATGTTTTCATCGTAAGCTCCTTTTTTCTGGTTTTTCAGTCACCAAACAGTACAAGCAACCTAACCAACTCCGCGAAGATAGCAAGCCCGCGCAGTTGTTCTAGATCAAGGCTACGAGTCCACAGTGTCACTCCCGCCCTTGACGTAGCGCAAGATCTGCGCATACGTTGACATCGCCGCGTCTTTGATGCGCAAGTCATCCACCCAAAATCATTGATGGTTTTTTATGACGAGATCGCTTTTTTTGTTCCCGATCGTTTTTTGCTCTTGGGCTGTGGCATGGGCGGAGTCACCTGCTTCCCAACCTGCCCAAAACGCCGTATTTTCGGCCACAACCTATCGCCTCTATCACTATCAACCCCGCAAGGGCGACGCCTACGTTGTGCGTGTGAAAGAGGACCAAAGCATGATCACGAGCACCGCCGAAGGAAAGGTGATCCAACGGCGTCAAATGCAAAATGAAGCCGTTTACGAAGAAAAAGTCCTTGCCGTCCAAGGAGGTCGGATCAGCGAACGAATGCGGGTGTATCGTCGTTGTGCGGCGCATTACTTGATCGTGCGGGGCAACCGCCAACGTGCGCTTCCTTGGAGCTGCGGATTGGTCGGGCGCACGCTGATCCTCAAAGGAGTGCGAGGCCGCGATGTCGTCATCGCAACGCAAGATCAACTGCCTCTTTCGGCTCGGGATCGCAACTACGTCCGCCGCAGTCTTTCGCGGCGTTCGCAGCGTCGGCTTTTTCCGCAAATGCCCCTTCCCGTCGGAGGGATCTGGAAGATCCCCACAGATGCTTTGTTGCAACAAGTGCCCTTTCCCCGTCAAACCATCGACCTCAAGGGCATTCGTGCAGAAGGCAAATTGCTGGCGATACAGACCGACTCTGCGCCTTTGCGCGCAACGTTGCAGATGGATCTGCTGATCCCGCTGATCGCTTTCCCACGCTACGAACAAGTCAAAGGCCAGATCATCCTCAGCAGCAAAGGTAGCGGCGCTGTTGACGGGCGTTCGCCTTTTCTCGATAACATCGCCACAAGCACCATTCATTTTGAGGGCGTCGCACGCTTTCAACGCGGAAAACTCGCAACAAAGACCCTCATCCGCAGCAAAAACCACCGTCGCGTCACCCCAAAATAAGCAAAGCACTCTAACCAAGCCAACGCCGTCGGCAAAAACCCCCATGTTCGCGTTGTTTCAATCGACCATGTTGTCGGTACAATTTGCTGTTGCGATCCTGTTCTTGGGCAGCCACAGGGGGCTGCCCCTACATATTGGCGCACACAATGGGCGGATTTTGTGTAGGTTTTATTCTATCCACATTCGAAGAGTTTTCTCGATGATGCACGCTCAATTGACCCCATTGCTCGAACCTTCCACGCCGCTTCTGTTGCCTTCCCCAAAGCGGCTTCCTCCAAGGAAAGACCTCAACGACATCATCCAAGCCTTTTTGGAGGCCGAGGAATCAAACGGACTAGGGCATCGGGAGATCGCGGCTTGTGTGCGCTGTATGGCGTCTTCTGCAAGTGACCTGTTGACACATCCAATGCCCGGCCTTGAAGATCCCGAAGGTCGTGCGCTACCCTCCGATCTGCCGCCTGTGATCGATGCGCACGTCCACTTGTTTCCTGATCGGATCTTTGAGGCGCTATGGCGGTGGTTTGGGCGTCACGGTTGGCCGATCCGCTATCCGCTTCATAGCCCCCAAGTCATCGAGTTTTTGTTGTCGCGGGGGGTGCATCATCTCGTTGCGCTGCATTATGCCCACAAGCCCGGCCTTGCGGCGTGGATGAATCAATATATGGCGAGCCTTTGCCAACAGGAACCTCGCTTGACTTGCGTTGCAACGGTGTTGCCGGGCGAACCGAACGCAAGTCTGATCCTCGAAGAAGCCTTTGCGCTGGGATTGCGCGGGGTGAAGCTACATTGTCATGTGCAGTGCTTTTCTCCCGATGCACCCGAGATGCACGCGATCTATGAAACTTGTGTCAAACACAACCAACCGTTGATTATGCACGCGGGTCGAGAACCCAAGAGTCCGGCATATCCGTGTGATCCACATCTTCTTTGCCACGTCAGCCGCATCGAGCGCGTGCTTCTCGATTATCCGACACTTCAACTTTGTGTTCCACATCTCGGTGTGGATGAGTTTGACGAATACGCTGATCTACTCGAACGATTCGACCACCTGTGGCTTGATACGACGATGGTTCTTGCCGATTATTTCCCCGTCCCTCCGCCTCTTTCGATGCTGAACCGACGGCCTGATCGCATCCTTTACGGCACCGACTTTCCCAATATCCCCTACGCATGGGATCGTGAGATCCGCCACATCCTTGCGATGAATCTCCCTGCCGAGACCTTGCACGCACTCTTCTTTCAAAATGCCGCTCGTTTCTATCAAATCCCTCACGCCTAGCGCCTTTTTCGATCCAATCTCTCACATCCAACGCCTCTTGCGTTTTTTCTTTCGTGCTCTACACTCCCCTCTATGCGCCGCATCTCTTGTCACAAGCATCGTTCACACGGCAGTCAACCCTCACATCTCTGACGGATCGCACCATGGACCACCGTTTGTTTGCCAACGCCGCTTTTTCTTCTTGGTTGGTTTTACCTTTGTTGTTTGTCCGTTTTTCTCTGACGTGGAGCGCTCGTCTTGCGCCGATGTTGTTGTGTTTGTTCTATGGGCCTTTTTCTGCACACGCACAAAGTGAAGAAGCTGCTTGTCAAAAGCACTACAAATCCAGCGATTTTCTCCAAGCAGGCGATTGTTATAAAAACCTCCTTGGGACGTTGCGCACCCGCAAACGCGACGACTTCCGAGACCTGCTCGAAGATCGCTATCTGCGAAACGGTGCCATCTGCTACGCCAAAGCAGCCGAACAGCCAGCCCATCAAGCCTCTAAAGCAGTGCTTCAAAATCGCGCAGCCGATCTTTTGATGGAGTCTTTTCGCTCGGGTACGTGCAAAGCTTCGGGGCGTTGCGAAAGCAACCGCAATCTCGCCGATCAGCTTTTGCGCAAGATCAAAGCGGCTCCGCTTGCTGTTTTGACAGGCAACGAAGAGGCCCGTATCACTGTCACAGGCGTTGAGTACAGCCGCCAAGCTCTCGGACAGTTCAGCGAATCCGTACGTCCGGGACTCTATACGGTCGAGGTGTTGTTTCCCCCCAGCAACAAAAAAGTCCAATCCGTCGAGATCAAGCCCGGGCTCGGAAAAACCGTCAACGTCAGCGCAGACAAGATCAACATCCTCGAAAAAAATATCGTGATCGCTAACCAAACCCCTCCGATCGTGATCGCAGGTTATGTGGTTGGCGGAATCGTCCTTGCTGCGGCGATCCCCATGATCGTTTATGCCCCTCTCGAACAAGGCCGACTCAACGGCATCCTCTCCGATCCCAAAACTGCCAAGACGATCACAGACGAACAATACAACAACGAATTCAACACGGCTTCTACCATCCTGACGGTCGGTGTGATCGCAGCCGCAGTGGGAGTCGTCGTCCTTGGCGCCGCCGCCATCGGGCATGCGCTCTCCCAAAGTTCGCAATCCGAAACATTGCGGCCTCTCCCCGGTTTATCGACTCTTCCACCTACCGATTCTTTTCCTCTCGGTCGCTCCGACCCAAACGCGCCCACGCTGTTGCTTTCGCCCGTCACTTCGCCCTGATCTCTTTGTCCGAAATACTCGCCAAACGCACCGCAACGCTAGGATAAGCGACGAGACCATGCCCGCCCATACCAACACCCCATCCCAACAAACACACACAAACCCTTTTGCCGCGCAGAACAGCCCGAACCACCGCCCGAAGCAGCAGAACAGCCCGAACCACCGCTCGAAGCAGCAGAACAGACCGAACCACCGCCCGAAGCAAAGGTCTCGCGGACGACTGTTCTTCTTTTTCTCTGCGATTCTTGGCGTCTCAACGCTGCACTGTCTGGCCGCTCAGCCTCGTGTTTGCGAGATCGACGCCAAATCAACCCATCCTCAAGCCTCGAATATCCCCTTCAGTCCGAGTTGTACGCCTGAGAACGTCGATCCAGAAAATGTTTTTTGCCTTGAACCATCGCGTTGTGAACGTGCTGAGCAGCGCAAAGGTCCGTACTCTTGCCTTGTGAAGCGTTGTGTTCAAGTCTTGCTCGATGAAACGGGAAAGCCTTATCCTTTTCGGGATCTTCACGCCTGCTACCCAACGAATCCACCTAAAGAACCGCTCAAAGGAAACTGCCGCCTTGGACAACGCCGTTCGATCCTCAACGGCGCAGGACTGAGTCCGTGTACAGGAGCCATTACGCCCGTGGCTCTCGATACTGTCCGCGCCATCAAAGACGAACTCAAGCGTTGCGCCCGTACCGACGAAGATTGCGATGGTCTCCCCGACCCGCCCGCAAAAGAATGTCCTTGTGGGCCTGTCGGAACGGTTCGTTACTGTTATCCCGGGTCACGAAACGATGCGACACCAAGTACGACGCCGTTGGATGAGAAAAATCCTTATACCTTTTGTATGCAAGGCATCCAAGCTTGTGAACCCGATCCCGAAAGCAACACCGCGCAAAAAGGGTTTTGGGGTGCTTGCAAAGGCTTTCGCCTACCGACAAACAACCCATGCAGCGGCCTTGATGGCGATTGCGACGGCCAGATCGATGATGTCGCTATCGAGAGAAATTGTGTCCGACAAAAGGCAGGGGCATTCTCGAAAGAACCCATCACGGACACCACGCCCGCCAACGACAAAGGCGACTCCCGATGCACCGTCGAAGGAGGACTGGATTCTTCTTCCCATCCATGCGCAGATTGCGTGGAAAATCAAATCCGTGAATGTGCGCTGCGTGTGATCCCCAAAAAACCAAACCAAGGCTGCTCCAAGATCTACCAGCGTTGCGAAAAACGCGACGCTATCTTGGTGTGGTCTTCGTGTAAGTACAACGAAAAGGGCGAAAACTTCGCCAAAGACCAATGGGATATCCAACGCGCCGAATCCATCGCAGGATGCAATCGAAAAGATGACGACTGCGACGGATTCATCGATAACTTTCCCGGAACACAGGCCGATCACTCCCTTCGCATCGGATGCAGCGACAAAGACAGCGAAAAACGCGTTGAAGTCGATGGCTCTTCCTTTGGTCTTCGCCGATTCTGCGGCGAGATCGCATGCAAAGGCACTGGCCTAGAAACTTGTGAAGCCTTCACCGAGATCTGCAACGGCAAAGACGACGATTGCGACGGACTGATCGATAACGTCGTCCCCAACGGCAAAGTCGATGCCTTTTGTTTGCTAGATACCCCCAGCGGAAAGATCCTCGGCTCTTATACTTGTGAAAACGGCCAACCTTCCGCCACTTGCAAGGCCGTCGAGATCTGCAACAACCAAAAAGACGACAACAACAACGGAACCACCGACGAACAACCCTGCCTGTTTTTGAAATAATCATAGGGGTGTGCGATTGGATGATGTATGTGGGGCGCTGCCCCACGCCCCGCAAGGGAGCGCGGCTCCCTTGACCCCGTGTTTGGCGAACAGATCACTGTTTTTCAAACCAACGGCGCTCTCGCTTGAAGCGGCACGAACACGGGGTTTTGGTCAACGGCATCGCTTCTCAGAGCATTTCTCTTTCTTGTCCAATCGCCACACCTCCGACTGTCCAATCGTTGGACACCGTTGTGTCTGTCTTTTGGACATCTTGCGTGTGTGGGCGACTGTTGGGGGTGTGGTTGACTTCGGAGGAGCGGGGAGGTTGGCGTTTGGGGGAGCGGTGGCCTGTTCTTTGCCAACGCCGCCATCCGCCTTGCTTTTTGCGAACCGCTTGCGCTATGTTGTTGCGGCCCTCTCCAAAAGATCACAACATCCCCTGCGCATCGGGCTTCTACTTCTTCCACTACAAGGAGTCCTTGTCATGTTGACGAATCCGCACGATTCAAAACGACCTGTAATGTTTTTCTCTTTTTCTTCCTGCTTATCAAATATGGTTCGCTCTTTTTTGGTTGTCTCTCTGATCGCCCTTTCCTCGGCGATGTTTGCGGCTTGTGGGACACCACCCTCTGCAAACGAGACTGTCGCCGAAACCACCGCAGACGCAGCCCCCCAAGAAAACACAAACCCCGATGGTACGACGAACCCCGATGGTACGACAAATCCCGATGGTACGACAAATCCCGACGGTACGACAAATCCCGATGGTACGACGACGCCCGACGGTACAACGACGCCCGACGGCACGACGAATCCCGAAAAGCAACCCGAAACACAGCCTGACAACAATCCTCCGCCGATTGTACCTTTGCCAGCGACGAGCTTTGTTTTTGTCCGATACAGCGAGCGTTTCGTTGGAAAGTTGTACATTTACGACACCCAAACCAAGCAAGAACGCCTATTGCCTGCCCTCGATGGCAGCGGAGCAGAAAACCCCTTGCTTGCGCTGTCTCCAGACCGCAAGTGGATCGCGATGGTGGCGTTTTATAAGCCACAAACCGCTGAGATCGCCCAAGGCGTCAAGATCCCAAGCGTTTGGAAGATCAGCGTCGACGGCAATCAAGTGATCCGCCTCAGCCAGCCGATCCCTGTTTCCAATACGGGCGGTTCTTGCGTCGTGAACAAAGATTGCGTGTTGCCTCGGGCCTGCAACACCGCGATCAATCAATGCCAGCTTGAAGGGCTGCGCTTCCAACTCACACAACCCCAATGGTCGGGCGATGGAAAGATGATCTGGACAAGCTTTGGTCAGTTCTTTACCAACCAAGGACAGATCGGCGGAGGAACCCGTCCCGCGAGCGTTTCGGCAGATGGGGGGATGCTTGAAATTCACACCACTTCTGCCCCTTGTCAGATCGTCGGCTACACCGGCATCCACCCCGTATCTGGCCGTCTCGCAGCAGTCCATAGCGTCTGTACCAGCGGAAACGGCGGTCTTTTTGGTTACAATGCTCCCCCGCAAGGCAACGGCGATGAGTTGATCGCCAACAGTCAAGATATCGAAATCGCCCTTGCCACGCCGATCTTTGCGATCGATGGCTCGGCGATCTTGTTCAAAGCCACAACGGGTTGGGACACCAACAACGACGGACAGCCTGATACTCGCGGCGAAGGCATCGTCGGTGTCAATCTCAATGATAGCAAATTTGTGGCCCTTCTGCCTCCGCCCGGACAAGGACTCTCCTACGATAGTTTTGCCCTTGCACCCGACGGAAAGCGTATGGTTGCTTGCGTTGCCAGCGGCCAAGGCGCGTACAATCTCGTCCTTGCGGATTTTACGGCCCAAACCCCACAAGACGCTCTCAAGATCCTCACCCAAGACGGCAAAACCTGTATGCCGGCTTGGTGAAAAAAAGCTCTCCCCCCTGTTGCTCTCGATCCCTTGCTTGGTTATGCTCGGGCCGCTTGTTGCCCCCCCTAACCCTATCGAGGATCGAAGATGCACCGTTCTAACAAAACTCGCTCTTTTTCTCGCTGTATCGGCTTGTTGATCACAGCCCTGTTGTTTTCTCCGCTCGCTGTGGTGGCAAATCCACCCACCACACGGCCCACGACGCCGACCGCTTCCCCTAAAAAGCCACGCTCTGCCGCTGTTCCCTCCGCTCCTCTCGCACAGATCGCTCAATCTCCCGCTGCTATTTTTCTCAAGATCCCATATCCTGCGGTGCGCTACGATCGGACTCCTGCGCAGATCGCCGAACTTTGCCAGCGCACCCTCACTCGCACACAAGACGCCATGCAACGCCTCGCTGCGCGTAGCCTCCGTCAAACCACCGAGAGTTTTCACACCACGTTTCTGGTCTTTGAACAGGCCCTCGCCCAGATGGAAGACGCCATCGGCCCGATCTACCTTCTGAAATCTGCTTCGCCCGATGCTGCGCAGCGAAAGGCTTGTCAAAGCTGCCTACAACAGTATTTCGCTTTTCAATCTCGGCTTTTTGCGCGCACAGATCTCTACCAAGTCCTCAAGCGTGCCGCTGATGCGCTGTATGCCCATCCTGCCTTGCTTTCGCAAGCCGATCGTCAATTGATGCGCAAGCATCTACGGGCTTTTGTGCGCAACGGCGCTGCACTACCTCCTGAAAAAAGCAAACAAGCCGCCCAGATCAACGCACAGCTTTCGCGCCTCAGTATGCGTTTTCTGTCCAATCTCAGCGAAGACAAGACCCAAGTGACTTTTACACGCGACGAACTCAAGGGCATGCCGGATGCTTTGCTTGCGACCATGAAACGCGGCAAAGACGGGCGTTATCAGATGTCGATGCGTGTGACGGCCCATTACCTCGCCTTGATGCAAAATGGACAAGTCCCTGCGGCCCGTCAGCGCGCCATGATCGCTCGCCTCGATCTCCAAGCCGAAGCCAACACCAAGATCCTCGAACAGATGCTTGCTCTGCGTCAGCGTTTTGCCCATCTCTTGGGCTACAAGACTTTTGCTCATTACGTCCTCGAAGAACGCATGGCCAAAACCCCCAAGCAAGTCTTCGATTTCCTCGAACAACTACGCCCACAGCTTCGCAAGAAAATGGATGCTGAACTTGCGCTTTTGCTTGCGCTCAAACAAAAAGATCTCCCCAACGCCCAACGCATCGAACCTTGGGACTGGCGTTATTATTCAAATCAACTCAAAAAGACCCGATATTCGGTCGATAACGAAGCCATCCGCCGTTATTTCCCGATGGATCATGTGATCCGAACGGTGTTTTCGATCTATGAAACTTTGCTCGGCGTCTATTTTACCGAGATTACACCAGCCCGCGCATGGCATCCTGATGTCCGACTATATGCCGTTCATGATGGCGAAAAAGGCCGACTGGTCTCGCATTTTTATCTTGATCTATTTCCTCGCCCCGGAAAATACACGCACTTTGCAGCCTTTGGCTTCTTGGGCGGGCGTCGGCTTCCCGATGGTAGTTATCAAACTCCCGTATCGAGCGTGGTGGGAAACTGGCAAAAGCCTCTGCCCGGCAAGCAATCTCTGTTGAGCCACGATGAAGTCGAAACATTCTTCCATGAATTCGGCCACATCATGCACCAAACGCTCACCCGCGCCCCATACAACAGCATCGCAGGAACCAGCGTCAAGCGCGACTTTGTGGAAGCCCCCTCGCAGATGCTCGAAAACTGGGTGTGGGAACCCGCTATCCTCAAGAAGCTCTCGAAGCACGTGGACACAGGACGGCCTCTGCCCGATGCCACCATCCAACAGATGATCCGCTCCAAACGCGCTATCAGCGGGCTTTTTTGGACGCGCCAGATGTTCTTTGCCACCATCGATATGCTTTATCATACACGGCCCGCACCCGTCGATACTGCGGCGCTTTGGCATCAAACTATCCAGTCGATTATGCCCGTCAAGTCCATCCCCAACATCCGACCCGCCGCAGGTTTTGGTCATCTCACAGGCTACGCTGCTGGATATTACGGCTATCTTTGGTCCAAGGTCTATGCTCAAGATATGTACACCGTTTTTGAAAAGGCCGGAAACCTCGACCCGATCGCGGGTCGCCGCTATCGGACATGGATCCTCGAACCCGGAAGCACCTACGAACCCCTCACGTTGATTCAAAACTTTCTTGGTCGCCCTCCGATGTTTGACGCCTTTTATCGTGAACTTGGGCTGAAATAGACTTGTATAGCGGTCCGATTTTGTGGGGCTTTGCCCCACGCCCCACAAGGGAGCGCAGCTCCCTTGACCCCGTGTCGGCGGGGTGAGCGGATGTTTTTCATACCAACGATGGCTCCGCTTGGGGTGGCGCGAACACGGGGGGTTTGGCATTGGGTCTGAAATAGACTGAACGATCGAGTCCAGAGAAGCTCAGAGATCGCGCCAAAGGTAGGGGGTGGTGTGGAGATCGCGCATCATCCGCAAGGTGCGTTCGGTGGCGTTGCGGATGGTGGTGTCTTCTTGGAGGATGGTTTCGATGCCTTCGGTGTATCCGATGGATTGGAGGGCGACCGCAGCGGCCATGCGCAGGGGTGGCTCGTTGGCACGCAGTGAGCGTTGTAAAAGGCTGCGGGCTTTTCGGTCTTTGGGGGCGATGCGCGAGATCACCAACAGACGAAGATAACGGTGCGCGAGGGGAGCTTTGGGGGAGAGGCGCAAGAGGTAAGGCAATAGGGCCGCTGCATGGGGGCCAAGGCGACCCACAGCAAACAGCAACCATAGGGGCGGTGTTGTGGAACGTTGGAGGCTTTTGCGCAATGGGGGGAGAGCGGTGTGTTGGTAGGTGGCGACGGCGCGGGTGAAGGAGAACATCAACAACAAGGGCTGTTCGAGGCTTCCGATGCGGAAGATCAAAAAAGGCCGCATCATCGGCTGGATCAGATGATCGACCACGACGGAGAGACTGGTGTCTTGCGCCAGTTCTTCGACAAGCAGCGGGAGGGCTTGACGTGCAGGATGGCCGATCTGAGCGAGTGCAAGGGCGGCATGGGAGCGCAACGGACTTGTTTTGTTGCGGAGTTGGTCGAGCAGGGGGCGAATCACGGATGTTGCGGAAGAACCATACGCGCCGATGGCCTCGATGGATTGGGCTTGAATGCGCCATTGCGGATCGCGCAGCAAGGCGAGCAGGGGTGGCAGACTTTGCGAGGGAGAGAGGCGCAACAGGCCGACGCTTTGGGCTGCAGCGAAACGCGTGTCGGGGTGTGGATCGCGACAGGCTCGCAACAATGCCCCAAGATGGGGAAGTGCGTGAGAGGCTGGAGTGATCTTGCCGAAAGAGACGGCAGCCGCAAGGCGAGCGCGGGAATAGGGATCGGCCAAGCCTCGCGCAAGGGTTTCAACGGCGTCTTGCGGAGCGATCTTTCCGATGGATTCGAGGATGGCAACGCGCACACCGGGTTCGCGTTCTTTGTGCAAAGCAAAAGAGCCGATGGCTGTACGGGCTTGGAGGCCGAGTTCTCCAAGCCGCTTGGCTGCTTCGAGGCGGATGCGAGGATGTGGATCTTGTAGGGCGCTTTGCAATGCAGGAAGAGCACGAAGGCCGTAGATACGGAGTTTTTGTTGTGCGATCTGGCGCAATGGGTAGGAGGGGTCGCGAAAGATCGCCAACCACCAACGCGCAGGGATATCCGATGCCGCTTGCATCTCCGAGACGGCGATGGTTCGGGCGGTATCATTGGATGGGGTGGGTGTGCCGCTTGGGGAGTTTGTGACTTGTTGGAGCAACCGTTGCCAGCGAAGATAGGCCGCTCGCGCAGATGCGGAAGGTTCGGATTCAGCGAACAATGGCGTACAAAAAGCAAGACAAGCAACGAAGGAAAAGACAAACACTTGGAAACGGTACATCGGATATCCTCGAATGTTTGTAGGAATGATACGAAATCCGCCTGTTCTATGATCGAACGATGTAGGGGCAGCCCCCTGTGACTGCCCAATCATAGGGCGTCTACAGCGGATCGCATCTACCCTTCGCACACTTCTCTTGGATATCGTATGACGCGGTTGACAAAAAAAGCCGTGTTCGCGGCCCTTCAAGCGGCAGAGTCGCTTGTTTGAAAAACCTCTGTTCGCTCCGCCAAAACGGGGTCAAGGGGACAAGGTTCCCTTGCGGGGTGTGGGGTGGCACCCCACAAAAACCATCCCACAAGCGGCTCGGATGTTTGGAGGTCAAGGATACAGGGCTTCAGGGCCGGCGCAGAGCGCGGAGAGCAGGAGTTTGAAGGATATCTGGTGCTTGGGGAAGTCTTTGAGTTCGAAGATGCCCGAAGGTTCGGGGGATCTTCCTGTTGCGCAAAGGGTGTTGTCTTCATCTTGATCGAGCCAAGCGTAGACGACAAGCCCTCGGCCTTGTTGGGTGGGGACACCCACGCGCTCGGTGAAGGAGCCTTTGTTTTGAAACGTCCATGTGGTGATCGGCCCACCGAGCGGGTGAGCGAGAATGCCTTGGCCGCTTTCGGCATGATACACGCGGACGTGGAGAGTGCCTTTTGTGATCGGGCCTTGTGGTGTGGTGATCTCGCCCGAGAGTTCGACTTCGTACACAGGGACATTTTCGCAAGCGCCCAGCCACACGCAGCACCAAACCGCCCAACACAACCACCATCCCGACAGATACGAGCGTTTCAACGCGCACCTCCGAATCCATAGATCAAGGCCAGATGCGCCCCCGGGATCGGGATCGATTGCATATCCACCCATCCCCAATCCACGCCGATCCGCAGCGCCCACCGAGGACTCCATGCGTAAGCAACCCCCAACGATGCCATCGGACTCCATCGATGCGAGACGTTGATCTCTTGTTTTGGCCCTTGGCTGCTGTCGATCGAGCGGCTTTGAAGCAACAAAGCGTGGCGACTTCCGACCCAAAGGTACGGGAAAAATCGCCCCCATCGCCAAGACATCCGCAAGCGCAACTCTCCGCTTGGCGCGTTGTAAGCGATCGAACCCGTCTGCACAATCGCCCCCAAGAAAACCTCCCCACTGAGCCGAAAGCCCGGAAGATCCACATAACGCAGGCCCAATCCTGCGCTGATCTGGTGGCGAGCAAACAGCGCACTTTCATAAAGCAAGATCCCGCTCAGGCGACCCGCAAGACCGACTTGGGCTTGAAGCGCTTGCCAAGGAAAGCCGCCTTGTAGTGAAAAAGCGAACGCACCCGGCCTTGCGCCCCCTCCTTGGATATCCAACACAGCACTTTCGGCCCATTGGAGATCTTCGGAGGCGTTGGAAGCGGTTTTTGTGGGCGGTGTGGTGGGTGTGGGCGATACCGTGCGTGCGGTCCATGTATGGGGACGCATCGAAGCAGGCGAAGCATGGGGACGCAATGCAGGCGGGGTCAGCGGCTCTGCCGAGAGCGACCCGACGGGCAAGCACAACCAAAAGATCCCTGCCCAACACAGCGCAGAAAAAACGTAAAAACATACAGAAACGACACCTTCGACGAAAAACCCCCATGTCCGGGCCACTTCAAGCGGAGCAGACGTTTGTTTGAACAAACTGTGTTCGTCCCGCCGACACGGGGGCAAGGGGCGGGAGGTCCCTTGTGGGGTGTGGGGCACCGCCCCACAAAACATTCCCAAATCAATAAGCCCTAAAAATATCCGCGTCATGGTTGGCTCGCAGGCAGTTTGAACACGCGCACGAAGTTTTCGGAGAGAACTTGTCGCATCTCTTCGAGCGTGTAGTTGTTGGTTTGCATGGCCTTGAGGGTGCGCTGGAGATAATTGCGTACAAAGCCCGGGCTTTGAGGTCCATCGCTGCCGTAGATAATCCGATCGACCACTCCTGCGTCGCGCATCTTCTTCATGGCTTCGGGGAGATTGACCCCTGTCGGATCGGAACCTGCGCTGCCAAAGGCGCTTGGTTCGAGATAGACGTTGGGGTAGGCTTTGGCCAGTCGGATACATTCGTCCAACGCACCGACCTTTGTGTTCACAAAGTCGTAGCCAAGATGTCCGAGAATAAAGATCGCTTTCGGGTGTTTTTGGATGGCGTCTTCGAGGTAGGCAGGGTGGGTGTAGGCGGGTTCTTGGGAGGTTCCGGGAAAGGGACTGGTGCCTGTGTGCAGATACACAGGTTTTTCAAGGCGGGCTGCGATCTCGTAGATTCCGTAGTATTGGGGATCATCCATCCGAAAGTGCATATGTGCGTGGGCCAGCTTGATGCCGATCATGCCGGGTTCTTTCAGCGCCGTTTCAAGGGCTTTTAACTGCGTTTCTCTCTCGGTTTTCCAGCGATCCACGCGCAAACTTGCCAATCCGTACAGCCGTTGTGGTGATTTGCGCATCTCTTGGATCACATACTCGTTGGTGGTAATCCCCACCGTTCGGGGCGCATACACCGCGAATAAGATCGCAGCACGCACTCCTGCTGCATCCATTTGCGACAAGATTCCTTCTGCGCTGAGGGTACTTTCTCCAACTTGGCGCGACAAAAGACTCAGCGGCCAAGGAAATCGGCTGGAGAGAAACGTCTGTGTCGAAGGCGGGATATTGTCCCATTCCCCGGGATGCAGGTGCATATCCACCACATCGAGGCGTTGTCCCTGTACTTCGACCCCCAACTCGACCTTGCCGCCACAACTCCACGCTTGCCACGTTCCCAATACGATCAGCGCCGATAAATAGGCGATCCATACGCTTCTCTCTCGTTTCTTTTGGCTCATCTCGCCCTCTCGTTGCTTGCTTCTTGCTGCCGTCTTTGGTGGAAGATATCCACCTGTGGGCGCTTTCTAGGGGATCTCTTTTGGGCTGTCAAGCTGTGGAGGCTGTTTTTTAGAACGGTCGTGTGGTTTTCTTCGAGCGACGGAGGAGAGAGAAAGTGCTTGAGAAAAAGGCGGATCGAAGGAGAGGGCGAGGCGAGAGCAAACGCGAGCCGCTTGCTCAGGAGGCTGCCGTTGTTTAGAAAGGAAAGGCTGCACAGCAAAACAGGGAAGTGCAGGGAAGACCTTGGCCGCAGGGCGAATGCAATTATTTGCACGACGATACCGCCGTTGGAGCGAGAAGGAGACTGTTGGATGAGCAGATGTTGGGTGTGGATTCTTTTGATGTGTACGTGGAGTGCCGTGGGTTGCATCTCGACACGGGTACATCAAAGTCCGACGTGTCGGGCGCAAGTCAATCGTTGTGTGGAGCAATGCCAAGCACAACGGCAGATGGGAGAAGGCGATTGGCGGAATATGGAGTATGCGTGTGTGCAGCGCTGCTACGATTTATGCCGTTGAGAGCGCGAGGGATGTGCGCCGAGAGACGGGCATTTCGCCGATGTAGAGGTGCGAAGAGATAAAACGCTGCTCTCTCTGGTTGTGCAGCGTTGTGGGGGTTGTGAAGAACGAATATCAAAAAGGAGTCTTCGGTGCATAAGACGAGGGGTTTGCAAGAAAAAGGTGCGAGAGTGGTGAAAGACACCGACGAGACAAAGGCTTGGTCAGACAAAGAGCTTGACGATACGATGTTGTCTCCGTTAGAGAAGACCGAATCATCGGAGGCTTGGTCGGAGAACAGCTTGAACAAGACGATGTTGTCTCCGTCGGAAAAAGCCGAATCGTCGGAGGTTTGCTCGGAGAACGACCTAAACAAGACGATGTTGTCTCCATCAGAAAAAGCGGACGTACCAAAGAACGAGTCAGAGAACGATCTGAACGAGGCGATGTTGTCGGCTCTAGAACGGGTTGATGTGCCGAAGGATTGGTTAGAAAAGGATGTTGACGATACGATGTTATCACCGCCCGAAAAAGCGGACGTGTCGGAGGATGAGTCCGAGAAGGATGGGGACGAGACGATGTTGTCACCGCCCGAAAAGACGGACGAGGTGATCGACTGGGTGGACAGCGAGCGCAAGGATACAGACGTACCAAAAGCCGAAAAGACCGATGAGGTAGTGGATTGGCCTGAGAGCGGTGAGGAGAAGACGCGGGTGTCGAGGGTTGAAACGGTCGAGGCCCGAAAGCGGAAAGTGCCTGAAGAGACCGTACGTTTGTTGAGGGCGCATTGGCAGGAGATCGGTTTTGATGTAGAGACGGCGCGTTTCAATGCGCGTGGTGCGTTGCAGCGTCGGTTGTCCGAAGCGGACGAGGCTGCGATTTCGCTCGATAGTTTGCCGCGTGTGGTGATCGCGCAGCGCGACGATACGTTGCCGAGGGTGGAGCCTCCTGATCTACAGATCGGCGCACAGATCGGGCTCGGTGGGATGGCGATCGTCGAAGCTGCGTTGCAAGTACCCCTACAGCGAGAAGTGGCGCTCAAGCGTTTGCGGCCCGAACGCTCGACCACATCGAACCAGCTTGCTTTGTTGCGTGAAGCTCGGATAACAGGGCGTTTGGAACATCCAAATATCGTTCCGATCCATGTGTTGGGTTGTGATCAACGGTCGTCTCCATTTTTTGTGATGAAGCGGATCGAAGGAGTTCCATGGAGTCAGGTGATGAACGATCCTGAGCATCCGTTGCGTCGGGAAGACGGGCGCGATCATCTTGAATGGAACCTGCGAATCTTGGTGCAAGTGTGTAACGCGGTGGCATTTGCCCACAACAAGGGGATCTTGCATCGCGATCTCAAGCCCGCAAACGTGATGATCGGCTCTTTTGGTGAAGTGTACGTCTTGGACTGGGGGCTTGCGATCGAGTGGAAAGAGGGGAAGGCGCTGTTGCCTGACGGGGAAGATCCCGAAAACGATATCGTAGGGACACCGTTTTACATGGCCCCTGAGATGGTGATGGGGCGCTCGAACGAATTAAGCCAAGCCACAGATATCTTTTTGTTGGGTGCGATCTTGTACGAGATCGTGATGGGCGAGCCACCCCACAAAAGAGGCAGCGTAGAGGCAGCGTTGTTGAGCGCTTATGACTGCGAGCCATTGGCTTTTTCCAAAGAGATTCCCCGCGAACTGATCGAGATCTGCAAAAAATCGACACAAAAAGATCCTAAACAACGCTATCTCAATGTCGAAGAATTGCGTCGTGCGCTATCGTACTTTTTGCAGCACCGCCATTCTTTGGTGCTATGCGATGAAGCGCAGATCGGGCTTGCGTTGTTGCAGGAGATCGTCGCACTGCCAAGCGAAGAACAACCCGATGAGATGAGGGTGCATGGCTTGTTTTTGGAGGCGCAGTTTGGCTTTCAACAAGCGTTGAAAGCATGGGACAAAAACTTACAAGCACAATCTGGTTTGGCGGATCTTCGGGAAACGATGGCGCGCTATGAGATCGGGCGAGAAAACGAACAAGCGGCGGCGATGTGGATGGCGCAGCTTGAGAGTCCTTCGGTGGCTTTACGAACGGAACTGTTGAGGCTGCGTCAAAAGCGCAAAGAAAAGGCCGAACGATGGGAACATCTGGAGCGTTTTGCGCAGGACCACGACATCCAGATCGGGCAGCGTTTACGCAGTTTTTTGGTGCTGTTGTTGACAGCGATCTATTCGCCTTTTTTGTTCTTGTTTAGCGAGAGCGGAGGGCGTTTGTTTGGACGCCAAGGGCCGTTGTTTTTGTTTGATACGCGGGCATTTGTGCTTTTTGGGGCGCTGTTTTTTGGGTGGACGGCGGTCGCGACGTTGTCTTCGCGCAAAGCGATGCTACAAAACCGAGCCAATCGTTCGATCATCGTGTCGCTTTGGGGGCTTGGGACTGCTTTGTTTGTGTTGCCGTGGGGGTGTCTGCTTTTGGGGATTCCTCCACGCGAGGGGTTTGCGATCACTTCGCTGTTGTACGCGCTGACCATCGGCGGTTATGCGGGGCATCTGGATCGACGCTTGATGTGGCCTGCGCTGCTTTTCTTATTTAACTTCTTTGGCTCGGCGTTGTGGGTGCGCTGGATCTTTGAGTGGAAGTTGCTAACCGATCTTTTGGCGTTATCTTATATCGCTTATCTCTGGCGCCCTCGCCATTCTAAAGCCGCCTCTTCTCCCGCCAAAGGTTGAGGCTGCGCCTACCCCCCCCAAACAAGGAGAAACGAACATGGTTGGTCGCAAGCGCACGACGCGCAACGCGAACAATGCGCCGAAAAAACGAAAGAAAGCCACCCCCAAAAGCCCAGCAAAAAAGGTGGAGAAAAGGGTCGACAAAAAGCCTGAAAAAAAATCCGAAAAAAGAGTCGACAAAAAGCCTGAAAAAAAATCGAAAAAAGAAACAGATAAGAAATCTGAGAAAAAGACCGAGGATAAGATCGTAAAGCGAGTCAAGAAAAGTAGCGTTGGAGAAGACTCGAAAAGAGCAGAAACCAAAGAAGCCAAGCCTCGGGCGCGCAAAAAGCGATTGATTGTTTCAGAATCACCGATCGAGCCGATGGGAGAGCCCGATGGCCTGACGGATTCGGCTGCTTTACGACACGAATCGTACGATGCTTTCGTTGAGATGGAACAAACGGAGGTGGGGGTTGCAAGCCGCGAACACTCTTCGAGAAATCCATTGTTTTTGCCCGAGCATCGGTTGGAAGCGCGTGTGCATGAAAGCGCGCATACCACCGCACACTCTCCGATCCACGGTGCAGCGTTTATGGGGCAATACGAAGCTCAGAGAGAGGCAGCAGAACGCAAGTCGTCGGAGGATGCTACCGAATACGGTGAAGAGACGAACGGAGCACACACACCGCAACAGGTGCGCGAATCGGAAGAGGAGGGTCTGGAGAGGTCGATTATCTCGGTCACGACGAATGAGATCCAAGGAAAGCGCGTTCGTGTGGTGGTGCGTGATATGGAGATCGATGATCTTGCGGCGGTGTTTCACCTTGGGGAAGAGCTGTTTACTTCAGAGAATTATCCGATGTTATACCGGACTTGGGATGAGTACGAGGTGACAGGTTTGTTTCATGCGGATTCAGATTATTGTTTGGTGGCCGAAGGACCGAACGAACAGTTGTTGGGCTTTGTGATGGGGACGACCATCGACAAAGGGACGGCGTGGACGTACGGCTATGTCACATGGCTGGGGGTGGCCCCGGGATGGCAGCGGGCAGGGGTCGGGCAGCAATTGATGGATGCGATCGAAGATCGGATGTTGGAAGAAGAAGATGTACGAATGTTTATTGTGGACACCAGCGCTCACAATGTGCGAGGTATTCGGTTTTTTCAACGTCAGGGCTTTGAACATATGCAAAAACATGTGTATTTGTGGAAGACGTTGAAGGGAGACGCCAAAGCGCGAGTGCGTTCTGTGCGAAAAAGGCGTCGTGCGCGTCGTTTGGATCAAACACGCGAAGAGAAAAAGAAAGGGTAGAGCGGTTGTTGGATTTGCTAGAAAGGGCGTTGTCATTGGTGGATCGGGTGCGATTGGAGCGCCGTCTTGTCGAGATGGTGGATATCTATTCGCCGCCAAGGGGCGAAGAAGGCATCTTGGCGTATTTGGAGCGGTGGTTGGAGGCGCACGGACTGGCGTATCGGCGACAGGCGGTGGAGGGCGGGCATTACAATCTGTTGGTGCGGCTAGGCCAAGGCGAGCCAGCGTTTTGCTTGATGGGCCATGTGGATACGATCTTTTTGCGACACATGGACGATCATCGAGCGCGCCAAACAGACGGTCGGATCGCGGGTTTGGGTTCTGCGGATATGAAGAGTGGTGTGGCGGCGATGTTGGAAGCTTTTCTTGTCCTCAAACAAGCGGGTTATCCTGACGATGGACCGGGGCTTTTGTTGGCGATGTTGGTGGACGAAGAAGAAGGCGGCACAGGATCGCAAACCTTTGTCGATGCGGGGCCACCGCCTGAGATGGTGATGATCGGCGAGCCTACGGATATGCGCATGGCGTGGCAACATTACGGATACTGCGAGCTTGCGTTGCACACCAACGGCGAGCGCGTGCATTCGGCGATCCCGGAGTATGGGCATAATGCGATCTGGACGATGATGGATCTGGTGCGCGAGCTAGATCAGTTGAATGCGCCCGATGGATGGGAAGAGAACGCTCGATGGATGGTTTTTACGTTGCGCGAGCTTGTCGGAGAAAATGCCGACTTTACGGTTCCTGAGACTTGTCGGGCCGAAGTGGACTTTCATCTTCATCCAAAGGTCGATGTAGACGCCTTTTGTGCGCGGGTGGATCGCACATTGGCGGCGTTTGAGGCGAGTCATCCCAAACTCGGCGTGCGAGGCGAATGGAAAATGCGCTTTGCGGGGTTTGCGCTTTCTCCCAAAGAGCCGCTGATGCAGCTAACCGAGCGGGCCTTTGAATCCGTCGAGATGTCGTCTTCACGCGATATCTTTCGCAGTCATTCGGACGCCAATATCCTTGTCGCTCGCGGCTCTCGCTGCGTGATCGTCGGCCCCGGTGCCTTGGGAACAGCGCACACCGTCCACGAATACGTTGATACGGACGAACTTTTCGCTGCGGCCCGTTTTTATGTCGCAGCCTTGCTTCATTATGCCCACGCCTCCACTTCGTCACAGAAATTCTAAGAAAATATCTATCAACATTTGAATTTCGGCTTACCACGATCGTTTGAGGGCAGGAAGTAGGCTGCTGCGTTGATCTGTCCAGCGGTGGTGTCGATGCAAACGGCGAAGAATCCGCCATTGCGGGTTTTTCCACAGCGTTCGCAGGTTGGCGGGTTGGGCGGTGGCGACAACCCAACGAGAGGGGAAAGAAAAACGCTCGTGGCGGGGGGGGTTGTGTTCTTGGATGCGAGCGTGGAGCCCCGTTGCGGCGAAGTGTTCAGCGAGGATCGGTTCGAGGTCGACGAATTGGTTGGTGATGTGGAAGACCAACAAGCCGTGTGGTGTAAGCTTGCGCAGGTAGATCGCGAAAGCCTCGGCTGTGAGGAGATGGAACGGGATCGCATCCGAACTAAAGGCGTCTTGGATCAAGATATCGACGCTGTGATCGGCAAGAGAGCTTGCTCCTGCGCGGGCATCGATCAAACGGATGTTGATCTTTGCGGGGCTTTGGGAGAGATAGCGAAAGAATCGAGTGTTTTGGGCGATCTGCGCGACTTTTGGATCGATCTCAAAAAAGGTGAGGGTGTCGCCCGTTCTGCCGTAGGCTGCGAGTGTTCCGATCCCAAGGCCAAAGATACAGAGGTGGCGCGGTGGCGTGGCGCGTTGTGCTTGAAAAAGCTGACCGAGTGGGCTTTGGTGTGAAAAGTAAGCGGTGGGAGATGGATCGAGTTGGAATGTACGGTGGTTGGGGTGTGATGGTGGTCTGCGTGTGTGGAATGTGCGGTGGTTGGGGTGTGATGGTGGTCTGCGTGTGTCCGTGGTGGGAGAAGGCGTGAGATGGAAGCGTTGTGTCGGAGTGTTGGAAGGTGCGTGTGGAGGTGGGGGTTGTGGGAGGCGGCGCTGGAGTCCGTGAAGCGTTCGACCGTGGAGAAAAAGATGGGCATCGCCCATCGGAGTTTGGATGACGCGCATCGGGCCGAAGAATCCGCGATCTTGGTGCAACAGACCCGGGGAGCGCAGCACCCATGCGCCCACCCCCAACAATAAGGCCATGCTCACGACGACAGCAGCGCGCCCCATCCAACAAAACAAAAGCCCGCCAAGCGGCGCAAAGAACAGCAACAGACAAGCGATCGCCCATTGCAGCGTTATACGTGGTTCGTCGAAGAAAAACCCAACAGGAGAAAGCGCAAAACATCCAAAAAACCACCAGAGAAAACGACGATAGAATCGAGACTCTGCCGATGTAGAGGGAGCGATCGAAAAAGGTCGATGCTGTAGGGGTTGCAACGAGGCGGGAGCGATTGCTTCTTTGCAACCGAAGGAGGCGAGCCAGACTTGCTCGTTGGAGGTCTTTTCGAGAGTCTTTTCAGCGGTTGCATCTCTGCGACCGAAGGATGCGAGTAATAGAAGCAGGGGCATCTCCCACGTTTGGGAAAACAGCAGCGGAGCCAACAAGGACGCAAACAATCCACCGAGCATCCCACCAAAGGCCATCCAGCTATAAAAGCGCGTCAACTGCCCTTCTGACGGTCGTTTTGCAGCGAGGGTTGCGTGGCATAACAGCACGCTCACCCAAAACAACGCACCGTGTAGGGGGATCTCAAACCACCAAGGCATCCGTGTTTCACTCAGCCATAGCAGCAACACAGGCAGCAACAGCCATGCCTGCCAACGTTCGCACCCTTCCCAAGGGATCGGGCGCGTGGAAAAGACCCACACGAAGGTCGCCAAAAACATCGCAAGAGGCAGCACCCATAACAGCGGCGCAGGCGCGATATCCGTTGTCATGTATTGTGTAATACTCACCAACAGGGCCGAAGGGACAGCGGCATAGAAGATCCAAACGAGGGGATGGTGTTTTTCGCTCGAAGGCTGCGGAAGGATACGCAAAGAAGGGAGAGCGAGCGCGCAGCGCAGGATCAAGATCCCCACCGCAGCAAAGGCCGCACGCCAGACCAGCCATTGCGTTTGCAGCGTCCACAACAGCTCGATCAACAAAGGATAAGCCAGCAGCGCGAGAAAAGATCCGAGGTTGCTTGCGACATACAAGCGATAAGGATCGCGGTGCGTCGTGTCAGGCGAAAGATGTGCAAACCAATGTTGCAACAAAGGAGCGGTCGCGCTCAGCCAAAAGAAGGCAGGCCCGATACTTTGGAGCAAGCTGCTGGCAAGCCATAACCACGCAGCATCGGGGGGAGCCGCAGGGATGTGTAGCGGTCCAGCATACACCACCACGAAGCCCCATAATCCGAGGTGGATGACGGCTTGCATCCGCAAAGGCAACCACACCCGCAAGGCGTGAGCATAGACATATCCCGCACACAACAGCCCTTGAAACAGACAGAGGCTGGTGGCCCACACCGAAGCGGCCCCTCCAAGCGACGGAAGATAGGCCCGCGCAAGCATCGGTTGCGACCAAAACACCAACCAAGCGCTTAAAGCAAGCGTCATGGCAAACCACCCGCGCATCACGCTTCCATTTTTTTGCATCTCCGCATCGTCCTTGTCTTTTTTGGTGTCTTGCATACACTCCGATCCTTGATGAAAGAAACGCAGCATACTCCGAACGAGGCTACGCATGAAGAAAAACATCCGCTCTTGGTTTCTGAAACACGCCATGTTGTTGCGCCATCGGCGATGTATGGGCGTGGTGGCGTTGTTGGCGGCATGGCTGATCGGTCATCCGTTCGGTTGGGCAGGGGATGTGTGGACACAAGCAGCTCCCGGCATCCGCTATCTTCACCGCAGCACCAGCGAACCCAAAGAGATCCACGCGTTGGTTGTCGATCTGACATGGTCGGGCTTGCGTGTGCGTGCCACCAAGCCCGATGAAAAAGGCTTGACTCCCGGGGCGTTTGCGCAGCGTGTGGGGGCTGTTGCGGCGGTCAATGGCGATTTTTTCGATGGGACACTCAAGCCGATCGGACTTGCTGTGGGCGATGGCATCGCATGGAGCGGCAGTGCAGATACCGACAGTTGGTCGTTTCTTGCGTGTGGCCGCACGGCTGTTTGTGAGATCGATATGTCGGGAAAAACGATCGCCAAAAAAGCCGAATGGACGGAAGTTGTGGGGGGAAATCTGGTGATCTTAAACCAAGGAAAGCTCCGCACCACCGCAGAAGATCAACAATGCGGATCTTTTTGTACGACCGCACACCCCCGAACAGCCGCTGGTTTGAGCGCTGATGGAAACACGCTTTATCTTGTGATGGTCGAAGGTCGGCGGACGCCTGTGCTGGGGATGACGTTGGTGGCGCTGTCTCGGCTGATGCAGGAGTTGGGCGCGCACAACGCACTGAACCTCGATGGGGGCGGAAGTTCGGGCATGATCCTCAATGGGAAACTGGCCAACCAACGCCCCTCGAATGAACCGAGCGAGCGCAAAGTCGCCAACCACATCGGGATCTTGTTGGATCCGACGCAAAAGCTTGATGCCTCGGCGATGTCTCTGCAAAGTGATGCGCAAAAGGCCGAACAGCCTGACACTTTCTTGGCTTGCCCTTCCCAACAGGTCAGTGTTTCTTGGAAAGTCCAAAACACAGGAACGTATGCTTGGCAAGACGCGGGTGTCACGCGGCCCGGTATGGCGCTGCGTTTGGCCCACCAAAGCGGAGAACGCTTTGGGCTAGACCCTCAGATCAGCTTACAACAAGCGAGCTTATCGCAGGTGGCTGTTGGGCAAGACACGACTTTTTCGCTGGTCTTTTCTGCTCCCGCCCAGCCCGGGGTGTATGAAAGTGTGTGGCAGCTTGTGGGGGATGGCAAACGCCCCTTTGGCCCGAAACTGCGGTTTGTGGTGTTGATTCCTGACGACAAGCAGCCGATCCCCTGTGTGACCGCTCTCAAGGGGCCTTGTGCGCAAGGGACGTGGCGGTGCGGTGGGCAAGGGCTGCGTTGTGAACCTCTAACGCCTCCACAGCCCGAACGCTGCGACAAAATCGACAACGACTGTAACGGACAAGTGGACGAAGACGACGTATGCAACGAGGAGCCGAACGCCGCAGAAGCCACCAAAGAAGATGCTGTTGAAGAAATCTCTTCGGAACCAGCCTCCGAATCTCTGCCGCCCAAAGAGCAAACAGCCGAGGGAGGAGAGATCGTGTCTCTGGAGGGCGACCAAAGCGGCGACGGCGGGGTCTTGTTCTTGGAGCGCGATATCTCGCCTTCGGGCTGCGGCTGTAGCGGCTCCGACCTCTCGGATCGCAGCGGAGTATGGTGGTGCTTTTTGTTGGGCTTGTGGGTGTTTGGGTGGCGACGCTTTCTTGCGAAGAAGCAACATCCATCTTCGCGAATGCTTTCTTGAAAGCCGTTGTTTTTCTGTACGCGATAGGTTGTGCAGCTCGATAAGTTTTGAGGGTGAGTGATGCAGAGAAAACGAATACATCGGACACAAGGCCAAAGAGGGTGGCTGATCAGCCTTTGTGTGTGGGTCATGCTTTTTGCGCCACATTGCCAATGTGGTCGGGCGGGTCGTGCTTGCGAGGTCGCCGAAGATTGCAAGGGAAGCGGTGTCGATCGGTTTTGCTTTGAAGGTGTTTGTAGCGCTCAAGAGTGCAAGAGCGGAGCAACGGAAAGTTGTTATACGGGAACCCCCGCACAGACGGCCAAACAAACGCCGTGCAAAGCCGGGCAGCGAACATGCGAACAACATGGCCGCTGGGGGCCTTGCCTTGGTGAAGTGACACCCAGCGTCGAGATCTGCGATGGGATCGACAACGATTGCGATGGCCAAGTCGACAACAAAGCCCGCTACGTCGATCCTAGCGGTGCCGAGCAGCCCGATAACTGCCAATGTCTCGAAAAGGGAGCGAGTCGGTCTTGTTATTCGGGGCCTTCGGTGACGAAAAACTTTGGAAACTGTCGTAGTGGTGTGCAGTTCTGTGACACCAACAATCGATGGAGTCGCTGTTTTGAGCAACGACTTCCACAGCCTGAGATCTGCGATAGCAACGACAACGACTGCGATGGGAAAGTCAACGAAGGCTCAGTTTGCCCTCCATGTTCGGATGGTGAGACAAGAAAATGTTACATAGGCCCAATTGCTTTGCGCGGGATCGGCAATTGCCAAGAAGGTTTGCAGGTCTGCAAGGGAGGAGAGTGGCAAGCGGAGTGCGTAGGCTCCGTTTTGCCTTCGGAGGAAAGCTGTCTGCCTGATGGAAGGCCCAACGGAAAAGACGAAAATTGCAACGGAAAAACAGACGAGGGATGCCATTGCACGAGCGACGCAGATTGCCCAACTAACAATCCAAAAGTCCCGAACAACGGCCTGCTCAAGTGTTGCAGTGGTCGCTGTATGGAAACGGTCCTTGGGTTGAGCGGCAAAGTCGTGTGCCCTTGCTCTCCTTTGAATCCTACAGGAGAGTGTGGCCTCGAAGCGCTGCGATGTTGCGGAGGAACGTGCGTGGAAACCACCACAGATGCTCTTCATTGCCGAAGCTGCGGTGTTTCTTGTGACGGAGGGAAAAGCGGCTGTGTTGGTGGAACATGCACGCAGGACTGCAACGAACCCAAACGGATCTGCAAAGATCCCGATGGCAAGGAGTTGTGTGTTGAGAAGTTCGATCCCTTGCATTGTGGGGGTTGTTATTGCCGTTGCCTAGAAGGGGATCGATGTGTCGAAGCCGAGGGCGGCACTGTTTGCGAAGACAGAAACAAACAGCTGTATCCCTGCGCGCCTGAGCGAGAGAAACCAAACGAGATATCGCCTGAACGTGTTCCTGAAGAAGTCGCACAAGAATCATCCGAACTCGTCCAAGATGCAGGCGAAACACCGACTGTAGAACACCCACCAGAAGAGAACCCCGTGGATGGATCGGAGCCTGACCCATCCACGGAGCCGCTGAAAGAGCCGCTGACAGAACCATCCACGGAGCCGCTGCCAGAACCGATTGCGGAACCGAAAACCGAGAACCGCCCTGAAGAGAGCGTGACCCCCGTCGAAGCGGGGCCCGATCCTGAGCCAGTGTTGCCAGACGAGTACGCTCCAGAGGTCGACCCCGATCCAGTGTTGCCAGACAAGCACATCCCTGACCCAGTGTTGCCGGATGAATATATCCCCGAACCCGAACCTGACCCCGAACCGATCATGTCGGATGAATACATCCCCGAACCCGAGCCTGATCCCGAACCGATCATGCCGGATGAATATATCCCCGAACCCGAGCCTGACCCTGAACCGATCATGCCGGATGAATATACCCCCGAACCCGAACCTGAGCCCGAGCCCGTGTGGCCTGAGGAGTATTCTCAAGAACCACCGCCGCAGCCCGATTGGATGGTGAAAGATAACATCGCGGTGATTGATGGCCCTGTGATTGGAGGAGGCGGTGTTTCCCAGACTCCGCAGACTTCTGCTTCCCCAGATACTGCGGCTTTGCGACGATCGCATACACAACGCTTGGTGTATCCGCGAGATCAGAAGGATGTGTTGCGTTGGCGGCGATGGAAGCAGGGGGGACGGTGGGCCAACTCGCCTCATTTGAGGAGAAAGCGCTTGCAAGCGCCATCGCATCGGTCTGTTTCGCTGGAGCCAACGCCTCGCGTGTTCACGCCTTGGAGAAGGGCAAGGCGTTGAAGCCATGTACAGCTTGGGGAGGGGAGGCGCAAGCCCGTCCGAAGGGGACGTGGACGTTAGGAGGAGGTGATTTACGGCTTGAGCAGGGGGGCATAACCAAAGATGACGCGGAAGGCTTCGCACCAGACGGAGATCGCGTTGTAGGTGTCGATGGATTGGCCTGCGGGGAGAGCGAGGGCATAGCGCTGTTTGCCGTTGACGCTGGTAAGGGGGCCGAGCGACAAGAAACTACCTTTGTTGGCATCACCCAGCGCGTCGGTGGTCAAATACACTTTGAGATCGGGGCCTTGATCGGTCTTGAAACCCTCGCTGAATTCCACCCAAAGCTTGTCGCCTTCTTGGATGATCTGCCCCTCGCCTTGGGTGGGATGAGCGCTGCTTTGAAATGAGCCTTTTTTGAGTATGCTGGATCCGCTGATCTCGCCCTTGCATCCGAGTGTTCCACGGCATACTTGACCTGATGGGCAAAGTGTGTCGCCTTCGTCGATCTTTCCATCGCAATTGTCATCTGCACCGTTGCAGACTTCTTTTTGTTGAACAGAAGCAGCGATCCCGTCACAGTTCTCGTCGATTCCGTTGCAGGCGTCTTTTTCCTTGGGGAGGATCTCGCCTTCGCACGGCCCCCACACCTGATTCGTTGAGCACTTTTGTTGGCCGCTTTTGCAGGCCCCGACTTCTTTTTTGTCGGCTGGTCCTGAAAAACAAGCGCGGCTTTCGCCTTCTTTGCAGCCCTCGGAGAAGCTGTAGCCGATACATCCTGAGCGGCCCCCGCTGGCTCCCATCAGCGCCGATATCCCCATGCCAAGGACCAAAACCGCGAGTCCTCGTCGTAGTTTGAAGAATCGCCTATTTTTTATCATAAAAAAGTTCTGTTTCATGGTACACTTTTTCCTTTTTTCGCCCATATAAGACGGATGTCATAAATAAAAATACACATTGAAGCCTAATCAAAAAATCTCGATGCTTGGATATTGGGCAGAGACGATAAGCCAAAAAGTCATGTTCGGGCTACCCCAAGCGGCAGATCTGTTGGTTTGAAAAACGCCTGCTCACCCCGCCGATATCGGGGGCAAGGGGACGCAGCTCCCTTGTGGGGTGTGGGGCAAAGCCCCACAAAACAAATCGATCTGCATCCGTCTTTTTGGTCTTTACGCACCAGACTTTTCAGTACTTATAAGAGATACCGAGTCCAACGCTGGTGATGGGTGGGGCTGCTTTGAACCACAACATCTGATCGACGTTGAGTTCGACAGCCAATCCACGCCACACGGGGATATAAAGCCCAAGGCCGATCCCGACGAAGCCTTTGGTTACGGGGCTTTCGCCGAGAGGGATCACGCCGCTGGAGTTGAGCATGAAAAGCACACGGCGAAACAGGTTGTAGCCTGCTTGAAATTGGAAGACGAAGCTGTCTAAAAAGTCCAACCCAAGGGCGGCGATCCGTTGATCGACGAAGACTTCGCTGCGAAAGCGATAACCGATCTCCGCGAACAGATAGAGGTCGGTTCGTGGGATCGATCCCCCCGCGCTCAACCACAAGGTGAAGTCGAGTTGTCCTTCGCCGAGGATCGGGAAACGTGTGAAGGTGTCCTTGGTGGCGGGAGCTTGGGTAAAGGGTTTCTGGTCGTAGAGCGGGATCTTGGTATCAAAACGCAAAGCGATGGGGAATCCGAGAGCTTGGTGCAAAAAGGGAGGAGTCCACTGCAAACCCGCCATCGCGTCCACAAAGCTATCGAGTTGGTAGAATTCTTGGGGGCTGCGCGTCACACGAAAAACGGAATAAGGGACAAAGAAATGAGCCTGTAGGCCGTAAAAAAGCCCGATTTCTCCGTACAGTTGTGTCGAGGCTCCAAAAAAATCCCCGCCGCTGACTTGGCCGGTTGGACCGATGCTTTCGCGTCCAAACAGAAAGTTTTGGCTTGCTTTGACGTAAAAATGGCCCGAAGCCTGAGACCAAGGCCCTGCTTGGGCTGCTTGGATCTGCAAGAAGAAAAACAAGATCCACAAAAAATTCCAAACACGGAAGCGAAAAAAGAGAGAGAAAAAAATCATCTTGCCTCCTCGGATTTGAAAAGAATTAGGAGTTACCCAGTTGCCCAAAAAAAGCCATGTTCGCACCCGTCCAAGCGAGAACGTCGTTGGTTTGGAAAGCAGTGATCTTTTCGCCAAACACGGGGTCAAGGGGCGACAGTCCCTTGCGGGGTGTGGGGTGGCACCCCACAAAAACAAACCAAACTGCGTCACTCCTAAAGAAACAGAATACTTTTTTGCATCAAAGCTTGAATCATCGTTCGCCTTGCTGTTTGGACAACGGAAAAGGGACGTGGTACGCAGCCGCGTGTTACAGGACTTTTAGACCAAAGAGATCAACGGGGGATGGTAGGGAGAGAGGGTGGAAGGCGTTGTGTTGTCGGTGGTTGTGTGGTGTGGTGCGTTTGTGGGAGGGCGATTTGGCGTAAGGTCGTCGATGGCGAGGGGGGAGGTTGGGGAACTGCGAGAAGAGCTTGGATGCGTAGTTGGGCGAGTTGTCGGAGGCTGTGGTGGATTTCGGGGAGGTTGAGGATCTGTTTCCACTGGAAGATCGCCTGTTCTTTATGTCCTCGATTTTCATAGAGATAAGCGAGGTTTTTATAAGAAGAAAGATGATTTGCATCGTAGCGTATGGCTCGAAGATAGCTTTGTTCTGCTTGGACAAAGCGCTTTTGGATGTGATAAGCAAAGCCCAACTTAAAGTATTCTTCTGCAAAAGAGCGTTCAAGCCACACCGTATAAACAAGCGGGTAGAGGGAAAAGGCTGCGGCGCTGAGGAGGGCGGCGCGACTCCAAGAGGCAGCGCGCAGCCGATGGACGACTTCTCGCAAGGCAGCCACAGCACACAAAAGTAGCGAAGAAAAGAGAGCGAGTCGGTAGCGGGCTAGAACAAAGAACAGGAGGATCGAGCCGATCAGCGTTGCGGTGGCGAGCGCAAGCCATCGTCCAAAGGCACGTTGTTTTGCGGTGCGTTGTGTTGCAGCGGCGATATCTCCGCCCATCCCCCACCACAGAAACAACAACAACCCCAAGAACGACCACGGCGATAACCAACCGAACTGAACCAGCGGGGCCGCCAAGACAGGATTTAAAAAGGTTCTTGTGAATTCGTAGTCTTGGTTATTGGAGAGTTCCGTTGCGGACCAAAACAGCCAAAGCTTGTTGCGCAAAAGTCGTAGCCATGTGTAAGGTTCTTGGCGGATATCCACCCATGTCATTCGATACCAGAAGGAGTCGACTTGGCGTGCGGTGAGGCGACGACCGCTGGCTTGTTCGGCAACACGGCGAAATAGAGCGAATTGTTGGGAGGGGTGACCGGCAGCTTCGAGCCCGGGGGGGCGTCTGAATGTACCCGTTGCTCCCTTTGCGTTGCCGATATAAAAATTGATTCCCCCGCTATCCGTCACCCAGACCCATTCTCCCGCGACAAGACGATTGCGCAATGTTGCAGGAGAGAGAACGATCAGGCCAACAAGACCAAAAGCGAATAAAGGTTTCCATGCTTTCTGGTGAAATTCAAAGAATAATCCGATAGACAACAAAGGAAGCAACAACAAGGCGTTGGGTCTCGAAAGCACACAAAGCCCCCAGCACAGGCCCACGATCGCCCAATTCGAGGGTTGTTGGCCTGTCTCGACCGCACAACAAAGACGCCAGATCAACAACGTCCATAAGAAGCTGTCTAACGTTGCAGAAAGCGTGTGGCTTTCATAAAAGATCGCGGGGCCATAAAACGCCACTAGCGCGGCACTCAACAGCGACCATGCAGAACTCTTCCAAAGCAGCCTTGCTGTGGCCCAGATCAACGCGATCATCAAGACGCCAAGGGCGGATTGGAAGAGGGGGACGACCCAAGGGTTGTTGCCAAACAGCGTATACAGCAGCCCCACGAGGTAACTGTAGAGGGGGCTCATGTGGAAGACTTCGCGACCGAGAGTCCAATCGCCCGCAGCGATACGCAGCCCAGCTTCGTGGTAGATCTGCGCGTCGAGTCGATGGTGTGTCCAGAAAGGTAAAGCGCTTGCAGCCCACAAGGCAGCGATGCGCACCAGCAACCCGAAGAAAAGCAGCAACCCAAGGAAGCGGTATTCATTTTTTTGTAGAAAATTCTTCAAGGAGTTTGCCCTGTTTCGGGTGTGATCATTTGCCCATATCAAGAAGGCATTAAGAATGAAAAAAGAATAAAAGAGAGAAAAAGTCCGATTAAAGAGGCAACGGTCACAAAGAAATCGGGGGGAGAGCCTTGGGGATCGTTGCCGATGAAGCGGAACCACAATTCAAAGCCGAACCATCCGAGTAAGGGGGGAGGTGTGGCGATCATGGCGCTTCGCCAAGAACCAAGAGACCACAAAGAGATCCCACACAGCAGCAGCCAAGGGAGCAAAAAAAATACGACAACCGTCAACCATCCGATGAGATCAGGTGCGTAGTGGCGTATTAAAGCGCGGCGGGAGGTGGGGAGAGGTTCTGTGAGGGGGACGGCTTTGGGAGAAGTGATGTGGGCATGGAGCGCTCCTGAGGATATCAAGGGCGAGACAGGTTCGGCGGCATTCCAGCCGCTTTGGGGGGCCGAAAGCTGGGGTTCTTGTGTTTCCTCGTGGGGTGGAGGGGTAGTGTTTGGGTCGTGCTGCGCAACAGAAGAGGTTTCTGTTGTGGCGGGGTGTTGTTGCGATGGGTGGGTCGATGACAACAAAGCCGTCTCCCTTTGCCAAAAGATGAGAAACCAAGATGCGTTTCGGTTATAACGGAAGACGGTCTGCTTGTGAACAACCTTTACAGAGGCACACCACCCAAGGCTGAATCTCTCGGGCTTTACGGGCTGGTTCGTAAGTAATCGATCGGCAGCTTTGTTGCCCACAGGAGCGTGTGATGCGTCATCGGATCTTGTTGATTGAGGATGATCCTGCTTTGGCTCAAGGGATCTACAAAGGATTGCGAGAGGAAGGTTTTGAGGTGGTGCTGGTTCAAGAAGGCGAGCGTGCATCGCAGATCGCCCAGCGCGAAGAATTCGATTTGATTATCTTGGATTTGATGTTGCCGGGGCGTTCGGGAGAAGAGTTGCTCGAAGAATGGCAAGCGCGGCGAAGTGTGCCGGTGATCGTGTTGACGGCGCGGACGGAGCTGCATGATCGTTTGCGGTGTTTTGCGTTGGGTGCGGCGGATTATCTTGCGAAGCCTTTTTGGATGGAGGAGTTGTTGGCGCGGGTGAGTGCGCGGCTGCGGATCGTGCGGGAAGCCCCTGCGCGTTTGCTGCGTTGGAGGGGAGTTTGTGTGGATCTGGATGCGCGCACATTGCGTCGGGGGGAAGAAGAGATCGTGGTGACGCGAAATGAGTTCAATGTGTTGGCGTATCTGCTAGAGCGTTCGGGGCGAGCGGTGTCTCGCACCCAGATCGCGGATGGTGCGCTGACGCCGGGAGAAGAACTGAATCCGCGTACGGTGGACGGATACATCGCACGTTTGCGAGTGCGGCTTGGCGAAGAGGCCGCTTTGGCGATCGAGACGGTGTGGGGGATTGGTTATCGTTTTCGGCGGGAGGAACTGAGCGATGGAGAAGAAAGCGAACGGGACGGAGCGTGAGGCGTCGGTGGCTTTTTCGGGTGTGCGGAGGGCGTTTTTGCGCAGTCCGATTGCGGCGTGGCGGATTGCTTTTGTGATCGCGATCAGTATGGCGGCTTCGGTGAGTTTGATCTTTTTGTTTATTACCGAAGGGATCAGCGCACAAGTCGCCTCGATTGTTGGGAGCATCGCGCAAACTGCCCTCGAACGCCACGAAGGGTTGGGATGTTTGCGGAAGCCCGATGATTGGGGGTTAACGACGCCGCTGGGTGCGCGGATTTATGCGTACGATATCCGCACGCTTCGTTCGGCCAATCCGCGAGCGCCATCGCTGGTCTCTTCGTTAAGGAAAGAGCTCGCTCGACTGCGAGAGCGTACCCACGGGCAGCTTTCGTCGTTTGCGTCGCCGACGTTGTTGCGGCGTCGCTCGTTGCTGTTGCATCGGGGGGGAGTGTATTTTTATCGGCTTGCGGAAAAAGGCCCGTGTAGTTTGTTGATGGTGCGTCCGTTGTTGCAGCGCATCGAAGAGGTTGCAGCGTTGGCTCGCAAGGTGGGGGAACAAAAGGCGGTATGGTCCTTTAGCGGCCCACCGTTGGACGAGTTGGGCTTGATCCATGAGAGCCTTGAACAAAAAGTGAGCGCAGTCCCGCTCCGAGGTGGGGCGGGTAAGCGAACCAAATGCCGAGCAGGCGTAGAAAGTCGTAGACTTTTTGTGCCTGCTCTTTTAAAGTGCCTTGAGAAAGTGACCCTCTTTTTTGAGGCTCACGCGCCGTGTGTCTCGAATGCAACGACACACAATATACATAAAAGGCGCATGGTTTAAGGTGCATTCAACGTTTCTTTACCTCGGAACAGGGTTGCGCTCGTTTGCAAAAACAAGCGCATTGGACGGGGAGGTTGCTTCAGACAAACGTTCGATGATCTCGGCGTTTGCTGCGACCTGTGAGCCGTCAAAAATGAGGGTCACTTCTGATCCGAAGCTCGGCGC
>CAUJFU010000054.1 GCA_963169055.1 Myxococcota bacterium | reverse complement strand
AAGTAAGCGGTGAGCGGATAGTTGAAGCATCCGATGGTTCGAGGACGAGAGTAGAAGACATCGAAGCAAGCGGTGAGGTGTGAGTGATGCGTGTTGGACAGAGGTGGTGGTGGTGTGTGAGTGTGTTGGTGGGAGTGTGGTGTGAGGGGGTGGTGTTTGCGCAGACGCCGCCATCGTTTGTGCAGGGTGTGGAGTCGATGCAGCGGGCGTATGAGGGAGGAGAGATGGGGGCGGTGCTCAAGCAAGCGCAAGGGTTGTTGTCGCCAGTGATGGGGCGTTATGAGCGAGGGGTGTTGTCGCGTTATTATTTGTATTTGGGGTTGGGGTTGGTGGGGAGCAAGCAAGTGGGTTTGGGGGAGAGCGCGTTGCGGCAGGCTGCGGAGTTGAACCCGTCGGTGACGCTGCCGGGGGGGGCGCCAGAGATGGCGCAGGCGTTGATGGAGCGGATCAAGCGGAATTTAACGCGAAGGCGAGCGTATCGTCCGAAGTTTTTAGGAGAGCGAGCGGCAGCGCCGAAAGAGAGTGGGGGGAGTTCGTCGGCGGGTCCGGTGATTGCGTTGAGTTTGGGCGTGGTTTCGTTGGCGTGTTTGGCGGTGGGGATCGCAGCGGGAGTGAACGCGTTTGTGAACGTGGAGGATGCGCGCAGGATGCGCAATAGTGCGATAGACAAGGGATTTCCGCAGGTGGAGGTTGTACCTGTGTTGCAGGGAGTTCAAGATCAAGCGGCGACGCAGGGCATTGTGGCGAATGTGTTTTATGGTCTTGCGGCGGCGTCTGCGGTGGGTGCGGTGTTGGTGTTCTTTTTGGTGCGTCCGAAGGCATCTGAGGCGAAACAAGCGATGCGGGTGGGCGAAGAACAAAGAGTGCGGGTGAAAGTGGCGCGTCGTGTTGACGCTTCAACGCGTTTGTTCACGGCGGATGTATGCGGGGGAGCAAGATGATGCAGATGATGCGGATGATGCGGATGATGCGGATGAACGGTGTGATGAGGAACGGTACGATGGGGATGATGGGGCGTGTCTGGGGCGTTGTGTGTTTGATTTGGTGGGGGAGTGCATCGGTGGTGTTGGCGCAAAAGGCGAAGGCATCGGGTGCTGCGTACGAGCAGAGGATGAAGAAGGGGCAAGCGTTGTACAAGGCGGAGAAGTGGCAAGAGTCGTTGGATATGTTTCAATCGGCGCTAAAAGCTTTGCGGGGGCGTCCGTTGTACCAAAAGTCAGAGGCGTATGTGTACATCGGGATGGCGTTGTTTCGGTTACAAAAGGCGGGTATGGCGCTGAAATCGTTTGAGGTGGCGTTGTATCAGGATATGTGTTTGGAGGTTCCTGCGACGGAAAGCGAGGAATTGCGGTCGCTTTTTTCGGAGGCGCGGGAGCGGGTTTCGCGGCGGGGTGGATTGGTGGGAAAGGGCGATGGGTGCGGGAGATCCAGCGCACCGCCAAGTTCGGGGGGGGCGGGTGTGCCAGTGTCGATATCGCCGTGGCCTTGGGTGGCGTTGGGTGTGGGAGCGTTGTTGTTGACGGGTGGAGCGGTGTTGTTGACGAATTCTTTGGTGCATCAGGGGCAGGCGGAGAATTGGCAACAAAGCACAGCAGGGAAGGGTTATAAGCAAGAGGATCTGGATGCGACTTCGCAGCCGTTGAAGGATACGGCGGGATGGCAGATGCCCACAGGGATCGGTCTTTTGGTGGTAGGGGTTTTGGCGGTGGGAGCGTCGGTTCCGCTGTTTTTGTTTTTGAAGGGCAGTCCGTCGAAGGGGGCGACGGCAGCGATGCCGATGGCGGGTAGAGAAGATGGGGTGAGGGTTCGATTGTTGAGTGTGGACTGAGAGTTTATTTCCAGTTTTGGTCGACAAAACCGAGGGTGGTGAGACGTCCAGCGATGATCTGGTAGGTGAAGGGGCCGATGCGTTTTTTGTTATCGGTGCTGATCAACACGATGTCGTAGTTTCCGGGAGGGAGGGTGATCTGCTGGGGTGTGACGCCATAGGTTTTGCCGTTGACTTGGACTTTTGCGGCGGGAGAGGATTTGATGAGAAAAGCGCCTTGGGTGGGGGCTGCGGGTTTGACGCAGTCGACTTCGATGCGAAGGTCGGGATGGAAGGGGAAGGAGATGGTGTCTTCGAAGACTTTGTCGTAGTCGTTGGGGACGACTTTGAGTTTGTAGGAGCGGGAGGGGTTGAGTTTTTTGAGGAGGACAGGGTTGTTTTCGCTGATTTTTCCGCGCAATCGTTTATCAAGAAAGACCTTGGCACCGACATTTTCTTTGCTGGCTTTGCAGGTGACGGTGAGGCTGGCGGTGGTGCGTTTGAGTTTGGCGACACGTTTAACGCTGGCGTTTCCTTGGAGGGTGAGGGTTTCTTTCCAGACGGTGTGTCCTTGCTTAGCGACTTCGACAAGTTGTTTTTCTTCGGCATTGACGCGGTATTTGTGGGGGGTGAGTTCAGGGAGTTTGTTTCCGTTGACGAAAACAGCGGCTTGTGGGGGATCGCTTTCGATCTGGACGTAGGCCCAGAGGGGTTTGAGAGTGAGGGGTTGGGTGAGTTCGCCGCCCGGGGATATCTCGAATTTTCGTTCAAAGGTTTTGTATTCGGGTCGGGTGATCTTGAGGACGCCTTTGCCGGGTTTATCGATCTCGATTAAGACGCTGCGAGGGCTGATGCGTTTGATTTGTTGGGGTGAGAATTCTTGGTCGTTGAGAAAGAAGCGTGTGTTTTGGATCTCTTCGGAGAAGCTGAGGGTGATGCGGGCGGGTTCTTTGGGTTGAGGATCAGGTTCAACTTTCGAGAAGAAGAGGTAGTAAAGAGCGGCAGCACCGAGGCTACAGACCAACAAGGCAGAAAACAAGACGAGCATCCACGAGCGTTTGGCGGAGTTTTGTTTTTGTGCTTCGAGGTCGGTGTTAAAGTCCATATCGATGATGGTGGGTGAGCCTTCGTCTTCACCGTGGCTTGCAGATCGAGGCGCGGGAGGGGGGGGGCCTTGGAAGCTGTCGCCTGTGAGGAACTGTTTGCTCGGGGGTGGGCTAAAGGGCGAAGAGAGGGGGGAATTGGAGCGGGAAGGGCTGGGTTGTTGTAGGGCTTGGGGATCGAAGGAGGTGGGATCGTCGTCAGCAGGAACGTAGGCTTGGGGTTGTTGTCCGACGAAAGAGGGGTGGGGAGAGGCGTAAGCGGGTGCGGGTGCGGCGAGGGAGCCGGAGTATGCGCCGCCGGGGTGTCCTGCGGGATGTGAGCCGCTAAAGGAGCCAGAGGAGGAGAAGGGTTCGGCGGGTTGTGGATGCCACGAGCCTGTGGGGGTTTGGATGGCTTGTTGCGGGAGAGCGCCTTGTTGCATGGAGGCGAAGAAGTGGTCGTATTCGGTGGTGCGTTGTTTTTCACGAGTGATATCGGCTTCAAAGGCGTGCTGCATATAGTTGGCGAGATCGCGTCGTGAGAAGACGGGGTTCATGGTGTAGAGGAAGCGTTGAAGGTCTTCTTGCATCTCGCTGGCGTATTGGTAGCGGATATGGAGATCGCGAGCGAGGGCTTTCATGACGATGGCATCGAGTTGTTGTGGGACTTGGGGGTTGGTGCGGCTTGGTGGGATGGCTTCGGCTTTGCGGATCTTTTCGAGGGTGTGGAAGTCGCTTTCGCCGACGAACAAGCGTTGTCCCGTGAGGATCTCGTGCAAGACGATGCCGATGCTGAAGACATCGGAGCGTTGATCGAGGGGGAGTCCTTGGACTTGTTCGGGGGACATATAGCCGAATTTACCTTTGAGGATGCCGGCTTGTGTACGGGTGGATTTGCTTTGGGCTTTGGCGACGCCAAAGTCGATGATTTTGACATCGCCATCGTAGGAGACAAGGACGTTTTGGGGAGAGACGTCGCGGTGGACGATATGGAGGGGTTGGTCGCTGTTGTCGCGTTTGCGGTGGGCGTAATCGAGACCTTCGCAGGCTTTGGCCATGACATAGGCAGCCATCTGAGGGGTGACGATGGGGCCTTTTTGGCGTCGGGCGCGATCGAAGATGGTGCGGAGATCGCGGCCTTGGACGTATTCCATGGCGATAAAGTAGGTGTGATCGACTTCGCCGAGTTCAAAGATCTGAGCGATGTTGGGATGGCTGAGTTGGACAGCGATCTTGGCTTCGTCGATGAACATGGTGATGAATTCTTGATCTTCCGCGATATTGGGCAAGATGCGCTTGAGGGCGACGGTGCGTTCGAAGCTTTGGACGCCAAAGGTTTTGCCTTTGAAGACCTCAGCCATGCCACCGACGGCGATGCGGTCCATCAAGAAATATTTGCCGAAAGGAATAGGTTTTTTCACGGCGCCCGTCCTTAGATGTCCAGAGGCTCGAAGAGAGCGTGGAGATTCGAGTTGGGAGTGGGGCTCGTTGTAGCGGCGTCCTTCGTTGGTTTGTGGATGGGAAGGACAAGGGATAACATATGTGATGAACCGCACGAACGAAGCGCGCCAAAGAGCGCTCTGGTTAAAGATCGCTGCGTGTTGCTAGGAGAGCGTACCCAATGGCAGGCGGCTTGTCAACATTGCTCTTGATGCGGGCGAAAAGTGAGGGATGACGGTGGTTGGTGGAGGGCGAGGCTTGCGGAGAGTGCGGAACCTTGTTAAGAATCGGGGGCTGCCTAGGGTCAGCGTCGGAGGTAAGCGAACGTTGAGGTCGGAGGCTAGGGGCGTATGGGGGGGAGCAAGTGGCGAAGGACAGTCATGGGAGGCGAAAGATGCCGTTGGATGCGTTGTTGGAGCAGGGAAGGTATGTGGTTTTTGATGTGGAGACCACGGGTTTTGGGAGAGATGCGCGGATCGTGGAGATCGCGGCAGTGCGTTTGGAGGGGTGGGAGCCTGTGGAGGAGTGGCAGACGTTGATTGATCCGGGGATCCCGATTCCTTGGATGGCGTCGAAGGTGCATCGGATCGAGAACGCGATGGTGGCGGATGCTCCGTCATTTTCGCAAGTGTGCGCGAGTTTTCTGCATTTGTTGCGAGATGCGGTGTTGGTGGGGCACAATATTTTCACGTTTGATGTTCCTGTGTTGCAGCGGCATCTTGGAGAGGTTTTTGGTGTCAGTCCGCGCCTGATGGCGATCGATACGTTGCCTCTTGCGCGGCAGATGTATCGGTTGGGATCGCACAAGTTGAGTGCGTTGGCCGAGCATTTGCGGATTCCGTTGACAGCGCACCAAGCGATGAGCGACGTGTATGCGACATCAGAGTTGTGGTTGCGGATGTGTGAGCGGCTCTTGCAGCGTGGTTGTAAGCGGGTTGGAGACGTGGAGCATTGGAGAGCGCTGCGTTGTGTGGACGGGCCGGAACTACCGATTTATGCAGAAGCCCCGAAGGAACGTCTATGGCCACGGCGTTAGAAAAGGCCCGAAGGTTAGTGGAAGGCCAGCGTTTTTGGAGGGTTGGGTGGATGAGGGTGCAGGTCAGCGTTTTTTGAGGGTTTTTTGGAGGAGGGCGATGCTGTTGGCGAGATGTTGTGAGCGCGAGCAGGTCAGCGTTTTTCGCGGAGTCGGACGTTGGTTTTTTGCGTGGTGGTGAGGTGGGGTTTGAGGCGCAAAAAGGTCTTGTATCCGATGCCTTTGACGCGAGTGATCTCTTGAGGATTTTTGAACTGGGTGTTTTTTTTGCGATAGTCGAGGACGCGCTGTGCTTTTTTTCGTCCGATGCGCGGGAGCAGCGTCAGTTGTTCGAGAGTGGCGGTGTTCAGGTTGATGACGCCTTCGATGGGAGGCTTTCCGCCACGTGCGTGGGCCGAAGGGGCCATCAGAAGGCAGAGTTGAAACAGAGCGATGGTAGAGAAGAAGAGAGCGGCTTTGGTGTTCATGGTTTTCATGGAAAAAACTCCTTTGGGGTAGTGAGGGCGATTCTGCCCGTAGTTCTAGGTTTATTGGACGATCTGGGTTGGTTGTGATCGGATGGTCGAGCGATCGTCGTGTGCGAGGCATCCGAGAGTTAGATTGATTGTAGATGCCGGATTATGCGGCAGGTTCATCGCGGATGTGGAGCCGATTGTTGGTGGGGAGAGCGTTGAGGTACACGGTGAGGGAGTTGTCGCGGTTGAAGAATGCGGTTCCGACGCGCAGCCAGTAGCCGCGATCGCTGTTTTCGCGTTCGATAATGGTGTAGACAGCTTGGCGGGTGCGTTCGGGTCTTGTTGCGTTGTCGTCGTGGGTTGGATCGATTTCAGGGATCAGGGTTTCTTCGTTGTGGGGGGTGATGTTTTTTTGCTTGGCTTTCATGGTTCGCTTCTCCGAAGGGTTGGTGGTCGCGTTGTTTTGTGGCGACGGAGAGCGGTAGGGCAGTATTTGTTCCAACGGTAGAGGGTGTAGCGAGTAGGTTGATCAAGCAGCGTTTTTCGGGTTCGTTGCGTGAAGTCTTTGCGGAGACAGTCTTTTCGGGGAAGATGCAAAAGGGCAGGCGTTTGAGAAAACGCGGATGGACAGCGCGAAGAAAGAGCAGACGAGGCGGGTTTTAGTGCGGTGCGTTGTGAGGAGAGGTGGAGATGTTTTCGTTGAATGTGATGAGTGTGCGGTTGGCGCAGTGGTCGCGACGTTGGATCCCGGGGACGTTTGTGTTGGCGATCTTGTTGTCGTTGTTGACGTTGTTGATGTGTCGGTTGTGGACGCCGATGGGTTGGGGAGAATTGGGTCGGGTGTGGGCAGGTGAGGGGCAACATCCGTTGTTGCGTGGGGGTGCAGGGCGTCCACGCCCTTGGGTGGTGGAGCGTATGGAGTTCAAAGGCCCGAAGACATGGCGTTTACAGCTTTGGTCAAAAACAGATCCTGCGGTGGTTGCGAGCCTATTGTCTCGTGAGGTATCGGTTCAAGTGCTGCGGTTAGAGCCACGAGCGGTGTGGTTGCGTGGTTTGGATCGCGATGCGTTGGAGCAGCGTTTGGTTTCGTTGTCGGTACCCGCGAGGATTCGGGGGATTTGGCATTTTTTGTCTTTTGCGATGCAGATGTGTTTGATTTTGTTGACGGGTTATGCGTTGGCGGTGAGCAAGCCAGTGATGCGTTTGGTGCGTTTGTTGGCGGGAATACCGATGACAGGGGCGACGGCGGCGGCGTGGGTGGCGTTTTTATCGATGTTGGCGGGGTGGATCAATTGGGGTTTTGGTTTGGTGGTGGGGGCGCACATGGCGCGGGAAGTGGCGAGGCGAGGCGAGGAACGTGGGATCC
>CAUJFU010000053.1 GCA_963169055.1 Myxococcota bacterium | reverse complement strand
GTCAGCGCTCCAACAAGCATCCGAAGTGATACGGTTGATCTTCACGTCGTGGATGATGCTGCCTTTGCTCGTTTCGATACCTGTGGCCCAACCCTCGTTACCTGTAGCGTTTGCGTCGCAGGCTTCGTTGGGGACGGCTTGACAACCTGCTGTTTTGTTTTCGTCGGGGCAGTAGGTTTTCTTGGCGGCTTCGTGGCAAACAGCGGTGGTCGTACAAGCAGCGGGGCCTTCGCAGACGTTGGTGGTGGTGTTGCACTTTTTGCCGTTGCAGTTTTGATCCGACACACACTCCACGCATTTTCCGGCGGTGCTGCAAACTTTGCCGAGCTTGTCCTTGCACTCTGGGTCTGCTGTACACTCACGAGGCGGAGGGACGCACTTTTTGGGACTTGCAGCGGTATCGCAAGTCGTGTTGGGGGCCTTGCCTGCGCAATCTGTATCGCCTTTGCACTCGTCCAGTTGCTGCCCGGGCTTCAAACAGAAGCTATCACGACACTCTTCGCCACCGGTACATTGCGTATTATCCGCGCATTTGATCACGCAGGTTCTTTTGAAGGGATGGCAGGCGTAGGTCGCGCCTTCTTTCGCACAAGCGGTCGCATCGCAAACGCAACGGCTCAAGGTGTCGTCGCATTTGTTGCCGGGATCGCAGTCTTTGAAGCTTGCGTCTTTGCAGTTTTTGAAGCACATGCCTGCCGTTGTATCGCAGACTTCATCTGTTTTGCACTGCGCGTTGGAAGTGCATCCGCTTGTCCCACCGTCGCCACCGTCGGCGTTGGTGTTTTCGGTGTTGGTTCCGCCGGGGCATCCGGCCAAAGTGGTTGCAAGCATCACCGCAAAAGCAGTTCCACACAAAAGGCTTATCCATCTTTGAATCATCATGTTCCTCCATGAGGGGTTGAGGTGGTCAAAGCCACCTTTGAGAAAGCGTTGTCGCTTACTTTTTCCTTTATGTCCTCGCTTGCGCGTTTTGTCAAAGTTTCGCAAGGCCCATTCCATCTTTTTTCCGCACGCCCTTACAACACCAGAATCGCAAAACTTTTTTTCAAACCAGTGCGATCTTGAGCGCACATTCGCCCGATCAAAACAACGCGACCTAGACATCTGTGTCATACTTTCGGTTCACGGCAACGGCGCACTTCTCACAAAAACCTCCGCGTTCCGTCAACGAGTGAAAGATTTGCTTCTCCAAATCCTTTCAAACAAAACGCATTCTCTACACGAGACGATTAAAATTTGGGAATCCCAAAAAGAGAATTACCCACCCGCCCGACTCCCCCCCGCTTGTGTCTGCTCGATCCCATCGAAACAAGCGAAGCCTTTCCTCCTACCAGATCGAACGGCTCAACTTAAGGCTGCTTTGCGTTGATCTTTGGCTTGGGTGATTCGCTCGACGATCTCTTTTGGAAACTGATCGCTGATGGAGCGAAAGTGGTCCCATTGTTGACGCAAGGCATCTAGGCTGCTGGTGCGAAGGATACCGTGAAGGATCTTTTTTGCGGCCTCTTCGGGATTTGCGATCGCAACACTCTGCTCTGTCTCGATCGGTTCGGGTGTTGTAGGATGACCAACTTTTCTTCCGTGCGGCTCGCGTTCTGTTTCACGCTGCGGTTTGGCTTTTTGGATCTTGGGTTCTTTTTGGCCTGAGGCATTCGAAGCAACTCGTGCGACGTGTGTTTCTGGTTTCAAAGAAGCGGCTGCATCGGCTTGTTCAGGCTTCAAAGAAGCGGCTGCATCGGCTTGTTCGGATTGTTCTGGGGTGGCGGGTGCCTCTTTCATGGATTTTTCTTCAGAACGCGCAGATTTTTCTGCGGAGATCGTGTGGTGATCTGTACGGCTATCCGACAAATTTCTGTTCTCGTTGCTGTGTTGGGGTTCGTCGCCGACTTGCGCAACATCGCTGGCGATCTGGCGAGAGGCGGAGACTTCGGTCGAATCGTGCGGAGCGACATCAGTCGTTTCTTGAGAAACCACCGAAACAGGCGATACATGGGGTTCTTTGGCGCGTTCACCGAGTTCTTGGATCATCTGGCTGGCTTGGCTGCGTGTCAGATCGTCAAGCTGTGAAGTGCCGAAACGTCGATCTAATTCTGCACCCAAGGCCACCCGCGTCCAACCGATTTGTTTGCTCAAGCCGATCAGAGCGTTGCGTTGTTTTTCTGTGGCGTGCAGAGGTTCTTGTTCGGTGGTGTGGCTGCGTTGCTGCACAAGCCATTGGATGCGTTGCTCGTCGTCCAGTTCTTCCACCGCGCAAAACGGAACAGCAAAGGCCGAACGCATCGCTCGTGCGCGAGCACGCGTGACCGCGTGACGAAAAAGGGCGTGTCCTTTCAGTTTGGACGTGGAGGGATCGGCGTCTCCGTAGTCTTCAAATGGATGCGAGCAAGCTTTTTTCCACACACGTGCTTTGACCACAAAAAAATCCCTGTCCCATTGGGCTTCGATGATATCGACTTCGCATCCGTCGTATTCGGGATCGCGAAGCGCCAGTTTTTGCAAACCAGCCGCCGTCACATACACTTGCCCATTCAGCATCATCACTTCGCGGGTTAGGGGATCGAGACCGTATTGGATGGCAACCAGTTTAAGAGTCTCTCGCTCTTTTTCGTTGCGAACATCCCAGAGGTGGGCGTATTGGTCGAGTTGTTCTTGGGAGGATGTGGAGGTTTTGGTGTCTTGCATGGTCTGCTCCTTTGTGCGCGGTGTGCCGCGTGCATGACGTTTGATTTGCATCGCCCAGCGTACGCCATACTTCAGTCATAGCGCGTCATGCAGCCTCTTGGCAAAGAAAACTTTTATGGACCAAGGGGGGGATCAAGGGTTGCAAAAATACAGCGGAAGGCGGGCTTAAAAAGAGCGATAGGAAAGAGCAGCAGATCTTCTCGATGAGACGGGCATTTTCACAGACCGCGAACGATCATCCACCGCCCACGGTAACGTTCAAGTCGCATGATATGGCGGTTGACATCACGATCCCATCCTGCGTTGTACTGACCGCGAGGGTATTGGTACACAGCACGCGTCAACAGGATGACTTGCGCTTCGTTGGGCGTGGGGTAAGTGATCTTTTCGACGCGGATGTAAAACGCATACACCTTGAGAGCCTGAAAAGACGGGGACAACAGCTTTTTTTTGACGTAATCATATCCATAGTCGTCGTCTGGATCGGCGGTTCCTTTGGTTTCGTGGTAGCGTGGCGAGATCAAACGCAAGAGGCTGCTCCACTTCTTTTTTTGGAATGCGTCTTGGTAGTCCATCAAGACGCTGTGGATGTCTTGATTGTCTTGGGTGGCGGGGATCTCCGTACCTTTGATCATCGAGGGAGTGCAACCCGTCAGAAACCACAGCGTCCCCGCCGCGAAACACATCACCCAACGCAAAACAAGCACAGGAGAAAAAGGACGGTTGGGCATAGGAGAGGAGGGAGTTCTACGCATGTTGTCAAAATGTCCCTGTTGTTGGGGCGAGTCTGCCAAGGGTGGCACGAAAGTTTGGGCGTTGTCGTAAGCGCTATACATGACCAAAAGCCTTTGTTTTTTGCCGTGTGAGTCCAGATGCTCCAAGTGAAAAGCGAGACATCTCTACGCGAGATCACGCAGCATCGCAAAAAGTAGGCCAGCACAGAATCCACAAACAACCGTTTGTTTTCGCTCAAAGATTCGGCAGCATCGGCCAGTTCTGCGAGGCGAGATGATGCGCCATCTCTTCGCGGGTTGCAAGCGAAAGATGTTGCAGCGGTTTCACATAAGCAGGCGCAGGCGTCAAGCCCAAAAGCATCCGAGGCTGCAACACTCGGCCTTGCCCAGCAAACACCGCAGAAATCGCCGCAAGTACGGCATCGAACGCATCTTGATGCTCCACCATCAAAACGCCCAAGGCGGGGGGAATGTGAAGCGGAAGCACCGAAACGCACCACGACAAATAACGAGCGCGAAGAGCCGCCGAAGTTCGAAGGGTCGGTCGTGTGGACGAAGGTAGCGCAAACTTTTTTGCGAGTAGATGGGCTGTTCCGCTTGCGTAGACCTCGATCACACGCGCCATAGGCCGACAAGGGTGGGTTGCAAGCGCACGAGAAAGGCGGAGCCATCGCAAAGAGAGAGGCGTAATATCGACAGGGCCACCGTTGCTTAAAGCAGGTTTGGGAGACAACGGTGGAACGGTTCGACGCAACAAGATATCGCAAAGACGGTAGTGATAGAAGACCTCCCAAGGCTCGCCCAATTCCGCTGCCCAAGAAGGAAAAGAACAACCACATCCGAGATCGCAACAGGACGCACACGGAGGCAAAGACAACGGTGCATCGATCCCGCAAAGAGCGTACGTCCCCTCACACAAAAAGCCCATCAGTTCGGCATCATCACGCAATGGGAACAGCGCGAAAAGCTCCATCTTCTTTCCGTTTTGTGCGATACATGCCGCAAACGTCCGCTCGCTCAAAGCCTGCCGCGTTGTACTCATGTCGATGCCCGCAAAATACACCATCCATCCGACTCCTTGCGTTTATTTTCTTCGCCGCAAACAAGATCGAGCGTGTGAGAACAACACCGTCCTGCCGCTCCTTTTGCGGGATCACTCTCCACCGCAAGACACGGATCTAAGGATCGCGGCGCAAAAAGAAAGTCCTGTTGCGAAATTGAAAAGGCCGAAGATACGAGCGTTCAGGCAGGGGATATCAAAACAGGAAAGACAAAGAAGAGGAAAGAATGGGAGTGGTGGAGACGAAAAAAGCGGATGTTCGGGTCACTTGGGGATGCGAAGACCTCTGAGAACACGCGGATCGATGCGGAGGATGCGGGGAGCAGGTTTGGCGCTGCCTGCTTTGGCGAGTTCTTCATCGATTACGGATTTGAACTGTTCAAAAGGTTGAGCACCGACAACGGAACGACCGTTGATAAAGAAGGTAGGCGTTCCATTGGCTCCGACTTCACGAGCTTGTGCAAGATCAGCGTCGACGTAGGCTTTGAACTTGCCGCTGTCAAGGGCTTGTTGGAAACGGGCCGTGTCAAGGCCAATTTCTTGAGCCCATTTGACAAAGTTTTCCTTGTTGAGGTTGCGGAAGTTGGCGAACAGCTTGTCATGGAATTCCCAGAACTTGCCTTGTTCATGCGCAGCCATCGAGGCTTGAGCAGCGAGGTGGGCATTTTGATGGAAAGGCAACGGAAGATGCTTGAACACCACGCGCACTTTGTCGCCATAGGCTTTTTTGATCTGCTCGATGGTTGCGGCACCGCGAGAACAGAAAGGGCACTCAAAATCCGAAAACTCCACGATCGTGATCGGGGCGTTGGCAGAGCCGAAGGATGGGGCCTTTCCAGCGTCAACTTTCACAACGGACGGGGCTTGGGGGCGTGAGGGTTGAGGTGCGGCGCGACGGCCTAACTTTTTGCCTGCAAGCACGTCGTCGATCACTTGCTTGAAGCGGGAGTACGGCTGTGCGCCTACGACGCGAAGGCCGTTGACAAAGAAAGTAGGCGTTCCGTTGGCCCCGACAGAGCTTGCATAAGAAGCGTCAGCATCGACGTATTTGGCAAGAGCGGGATCATCAAGATCTTTTTTGAAGCGTTCGACATCAAGACCGACTTCTTGGGCCCACTTGAGGTAGTTGTCACGATTCAAGTTGCGGAAGTTGGCGAACAGTTTGTCATGGAATTCCCAGAACTTGCCTTGACGATGTGCGGCCATCGAAGCCACTGCTGCGGGTTTAGCATTGCGATGAAACGACAACGGCAAGTGCTTGAATACCAAGCGCACTTTGTCGCCATAATTTTTCTTGATCTCGTCCATCGTTTTTGCGCCACGAGAGCAGAAAGGACATTCAAAGTCCGAAAACTCCACGATCGTGATGGGAGCGTTGGCAGAACCAAGCGTAGGTGCATCGCCGAGGTTGATCTTGACGATGGGTTCGGGTTCGGGTTGACGTGGGCGTTGTGGGGCAGCAGCACCCGGCATCGGCTTTCCAGCAAGCGCGGCATCGATCATCTCTTTGAAGCGGAAGATCGGCTGTGCGCCGACGAGGATGTGGCCGTTGACAAAGAAGGTGGGTGTTCCGTTGGCCCCGACAGAGCTTGCGTAAGAAGCGTCGGCATCGACGTACTGAGCCAGAGCGGGATCATCGAGATCTTTTTTGAAGCGCTCGACATCAAGACCGACTTCTTGGGCCCACTTGAGGTAGTTGTCACGATTCAAGTTGCGGAAATTGGCGTACAGTTTGTCATGGAATTCCCAGAACTTGCCTTGGCGATGTGCGGCCATCGTGGCCACTGCGGCGGGTTTGGCGTTGCGATGGAAAGACAACGGCAAATGCTTGAACACCACACGGATCTTTCCAGCGTAGTCCTTTTTCAGTTGCTCGACTGTGGCAGCACCGCGAGAACAGAAAGGACATTCAAAATCCGAAAATTCGACGAGTGTCACTTTGGCATCGGCAGGCCCCCATGCTGGGGCATCACCGATCTTGATATCGACCTTGCTTGGAGGAGCCGATGGCGTCGGGCGTTGTGGAGCATCACCCGGGATGGGTTTTCCGGCCAGTTCGGCGTCGATGATCTGCTTAAAGCGGAAGAAAGGTTGCGCA
>CAUJFU010000052.1 GCA_963169055.1 Myxococcota bacterium | reverse complement strand
GGTCTCGTATGAGGTGATCGCGGTGATGTGGGGGGGCTGTGTGTGGGGGATCGTGTGGATGGGGCGTCGGTCGCGTTCGTTGTGGATCTTGCCCTTGTATGGGGGGCTGCATCTGCTTGCGTATCTGTACTTGCGACCGTTCACAAGCCATGCGTGGCACCTTTACCCTGCGGTGGTGGTGTTTGTGTTGTGCGTTTGGTGTGGTGGCTTTGCGTTGTGGGAAGCGGTCTCTCGGGTCTTTTGGTTGCGTTGGAGCTTAGCAGGCGTGTTTGTTGTGGGGGGGGCATGGTACGGGATGCAAACGATATCGTCGATACAGGCGTATCCAACGCATTATTGGCTGGGGGCGCGGCAAGAAGTGTATCGCGATATCGTGTCGTATCTTCGGACGGTTGGGAAGAAGACAGATCGGATCGCAAGTGTCGAGGTCGGAACATTGGCCTTTTATAGCGATCAGCTAATGCACGACTGGGGGGGGCTGATCACGCGAGAAAAAACGCAAGAGCCGATCCGCCCGTATCAATGGGCGGTGATCGATCGTTTGTATCTCAAAAAGCTGGGGCGTGGCCTCTTTGCGCAAGAGGTGTTTCGACGCAATGATTTTACGGCGTACCTTTACAACACACAGCGCCCCGAGACTTTTTCTGGGAGAGACAGGCACTACAGACATGGTGGGCATTCCCTCTCTGATCTTACGCAGACTTTTTCTGATCCAAGCACGCGCCCTGCGTCTTCAGCCCGAACGCCAACGCGACCGAGCGAGCCGAGGCTCGCTCCTGCACTAAGCACGTCAGCAGGCTTGTTCAAAGAGCCCGATTGTGTTGCCTATCGGGGAGCATGGTCTGCGATTCCTCGGGAGGGCGGAGATCGCGGTTGTGTGTGGACGTTGGCGGGAATGCCGACGTTGGCGGGGTATCAGGGGGGGCGACGTTGGCGGGCAAGGTTTGCGATGCCGATGGATCTTTTGCAACAAGAGGATGGAAGCGTTCTTGTGGTGGAGATGGAAGGGCATCGTATCCGTCGGATTGATCGAGGCGGTGGGGTGAGCCGTTGGGTGGGAGGGATGCGAGGATTTCTCGATGATGTGGGAGATAGGGCGCGTTTTGATGGGCCGACCGCTGTGGTCTCGGATGGGGCGGGCGGAGTGTATGTCTCTGATACAGGAAACAAGCGGATCCGACGGGTATCTGCGCTTGGGCGCGTGACGACGGTGTCAGGAGGCGGACGAGGAGCGGCAGATGTGGGGGCGCAACACGGGGCGGCGGGTGTAAGGGCGGATGATGCGGTGTTTGTGCAACCACAAGGCTTGTGGCGTTCATCGGATGGGATGGTGTATATCGCGGATGCAGGGGCGCATCGTATCCAAAGATTACGGACGGATGGGAGAGTGGAGACGTGGGCGGGATCGGGGCGGGCTGTGGTTCAAGACGGAGGGCGCATGGAAGCCGGATTTTTCGGGCCTGTGCGGATCGTAGGAGATCAGGCGGGGCGTCTGTTTGTGACGGATATGCTGGGGGATGCGCTGCGGCAAATTGATTCGGATGGACGTGTTCAGACCGTGTTGCGCTTTGCTTCGGGGAGTCGGCCTTTTGGTTTGGCGTGGGGGGATGGATGGTTGTACATCTCGCTGTTTGGGAGCCATCAGATCACACGTTGGCGTGTCGGCAAGAAGCAATCGGAGATTGTCGCAGGTTCTGCGCGTTGGGGGCGTAGCTTTTTGGATGGGCCGTTGCATCAAGCATTGTTTGCGCATCCTGCGGGCTTGTCTTGGCAGGCATCGACGCGACGGCTCTTGACGGTTGAAGCGGAAAATCATTGTGTGCGTGTGCTTGGTGTGCCTTGAGAGAAGGTGCGCTTCTCGGAGAGGATGCCAAGGAGCTTGTTGGCTGGGAGTTTCGGCACGGTGTGGTCGCGCTTCTTGTTGACACATTCTAGCGGAAAGGAAATCGTTGATGCGTTTGCTTCTCTTGGTTCTTTGCTTCGGTGGGATGATCTTGTCTGCCCATGCGGAGCCTACTTCGCGCCCTGTCTCGCAGCCTGTCGCGGCTTCACAGCCTGTGCCCCTACCGCCCAACACGATGGAAGATACCAAGGGCGATACAGCGAAAAATCCCAAGGCTGCGGGCGATGCAAAGGGCGATACAATCAAAAAGCCCAAGGTTGCGGGTGATGCAAAAAATGAGACTTCGAAAAAGATCGACGGAGCGATTCAGGATATCCTTGAACAAACCAAAATGTCTCCAGCGTGCGCGATTTATAGCGGCAATGTTTGCTTGTTGGAGACCAAGTTTCTCGAATGGAACTTTGCGCGGGTGCGCTTGTCTCGATTTCCGCCACAGTATCAAAAACAAATTAAAAAGAATTTCTTGGGATTTTTGATCCGCCAACAATTGTTTGCCCTTGAAGCTTCGCGCCAAGGCATTCAGTTGAAGCCCGGCGAAGTTCAAGAATTAATCGGAAAAACCAGACTTTTTTATGACGGCGTGACATTTTCCAAGAAAAAGTATGATGATACGTTGAAAGACTGGAAGATCCAAGACAGCGATCTGCGCGTGTGGCTCGGCGCGATGATCCTTTCGAGCCATCTAATGAAAAAAGTGGCGGAAGCTGCGATCCCCTCGAAAGAAGAGGCTTGGAAAGCTTTTCAACGCGACTGGTTTAAACTCGAATTGGAGACGCTTCGCTTTGATCTACAACGTCTGCCACAGATCGCCAAACCCGAAGGGGACGAACTCAAGCGTTTCCTTGTGGAACATGACGCTGCGCTGCGCGAGATGTACAAAGAGATCACCCAACGCGCCCAAGGGAAACAGATCCGTGCGCGTCACATCTTGTTGCGTTTGGATCCCAACGCAGACAAAAAAAGCGCAGCAGAAGTCTATCAAAAAATGGAAAAGATCCGCCAAGAAGCCCTTGCCTCTCCCAAGCGCTTTTCGGATCTCGCACGCCAACATTCGACTTGCCCTTCGCGTGCGCAAGGTGGGGATCTTGGATTTTTCCCGCGTGGTGCGATGGTTCCGGCCTTTGATCAAGCGGCCTTTGCGTTGCAGAAGATCGGTGCGATCAGCTCGATTGTGCGAACGCAGTTTGGTCTTCATATCATCAAGCTGATCGGTCAAAAGGGCGGCCCATCCGGCAGTTTTGAAGATGCGCGTCTCGAACTGGGTAAGCTGTATTTTGATAAACTTTCTCGGGCCTATCTCCAACAAGTGCTGGAGTTACAAGGTCTTCCGTGGGTTCTTGGTGTGTGGAAAAGTCTGGGCCGTGATCCGCTGCCGACGTTGCGTTCTGTTGCACCAAACCCCACGGCTCAACCGACGCCATCCCAACCCGCACAGCTTGTGCGTGATCTGGTCTTGAGTACGCTAGGGGATCTCAAAAACCCCGAGGCGACCGTCGTGATCTCGACCATGCCCCGTCATCCGTTGCTCCAGTCCAATGATGCGTTGCGTCGTGAAGTCTTGGCGCTTCATGAGAAAAATCCTTGGATCTCCAAACCTTATCTCGTGGGTAGTCATTATTATCTGGTGCGCCTTGTTCGTCGGATCGGCCCAAACAAAGAAGAATTCGCCCGCGAAGGGAAAGAGATACTCAAGAACATGAAGCGCGGCGCACAGCAAAAGGCGCTGGAAGGAACGGAAAAGACCTTGCGTGCAAAGAACTCTTTGCGCTACAACAAGCCCGTGATGCTTCAACTTGGACTGGACTGACCCGAAAGATAGGCTGTGTTGATATCACGCGTTGCTGCGGGAGGTTTTGGCGATGGCAAAGATGCGTTGGGCGAAAGCCTTGTTGATCTTGGCGGTCGGGTGTGGGTGGGCGTTGGCTTGCGAAAATGTCTGCAAGCAAGACGCGGACTGTTCGGGCGGTTGGATCTGCTCGCAGGGCCGATGCGCTCCCAAAGATCCCACAGAATCCGCTGTTTCGGATGCTTCGGAAAAAGCCCAAGCGACCGAAACCAGCAGCGAGCCGACCTCGCCTCCTCTCGAACACCCGCCCGACGCCGAACCTACCAAAGAGGCGGATCAGCCTGAAAAGCCCGCCTCTTCGGAAGAGATATCGACAGAGCCTGCTTCGCCTCCCGAGCAAGGGACCGAAACAACGCCTCCTCCGACGGCTTGTGCTGCGGAAGGAGGCGTTGGAGCCGTTGCTAAGCCTGTTTTTGTCAGGCAGATCCAGTACACAGGAACTTCTTGGTATGGTTCTCCTGCGGTGGTAGATCTCGATGGTGACGGCAAAAAGGAGATCGTGGGGACGTTTTATGATGTGTTTGTGTGGGATGCACAAGGAAAAGAGTTGGCGCGGGCCAAGTCAGGCGAACACCACCATGGGCGTGTTTATGCGCCCGGTGTGGTGGCGGATCTGGATGGAGATGGCGTCTTTGAGGTCGTGGTAGGTGGATCGCGTTGCTCGGTGGCTGCGTACGAATACAAAGGCGGGAAGCTACAGATCAAGGCGGGGTGGCCTGTCAAGGCTTGCGCGGTGCGAGAAAGCTCCGTTGAGGTGCGCGGTATGGCCGTCGCGGATCTGGATGGTGACGGAAAGCTCGAAGTGGTGGTCACAACCACACAAAATGGCGAAGATGCACAAGTGTGGGTGTATCAAGCTGACGGCAAACTCTACCAGCCCAAGGGGCTAACCAAGTGGCAAGCGTGGCCCCGATACAACAAGCTGACGGGCGAAGGGAACGATGCTGACGCGAACACTTGTGGACACCAAGGGTACGGCGCTTACGGATTGAACGTTGCCATCGGCAACATCGACAACGAACCCGATCAAGAGATCTTGGTGACTTACGACAACCACCATATCCAAGCCTTTAAGCACGATGGGAAGGCTATCTTGGCATCGCCCTATTTTAAGAATCGATCTTCCAAGTGTTCGGGAAGTCAGATGAGTTGGGGACAATTTATTCGTTGGCTTGAACCAAGCGTTGAAGAGAACCATTACAACAAGCAAACAGGCGAATGGCCGCATCCCAAGACGCAGATCTGGTTGCAATGGACAGCTTCGCCTCCTGTCGTGGCGGATCTCAACCGAGACGGAAAGAACGAAGTGATCGGCATCCCCAACGCCGAGAAAAACGAGCCTTATGAGACTCAATTCTACGCCTTTTTTGTTCTCGAAGGGGCCTTTGATCCGCAACGAAGCGCCATGCGCCTCGCAGGATGGGAAGATCCGCCACGCAGCGGAAAGCCTCAAACGCGACCTGCGGGATATTACCCGCCTGATGGGATCCCTTCGCCTACGGTGGTGGACTTGGATGGAGACGGAAAGCCCGAAGTGATCGCACCGTTGAACGATGGTTTTATCCATGTGCTGTCGTCAACGGGCCAACCGCTGTGGCGCTTTGATTATCGGCATGGTCGGCCCTTGTTGTATGCAAGCGAAGTGGTGGTGGCGGATCTTAACAAAGATGGCCGTCCTGAGCTGATCTTCTCCACATGGGGTGCTCCCAAAGATCCCGACGCGGGATGGCTGGTGATCTTGGATGCACAAGGGAAGCTGTTACACGATGTCAAGTTGCCTGTTGGAACCAACGGAAACGGTGCAGGATATCCAGCCGCCCCCACGCTCGCAGATGTCGATGGCAACGGGGATATCGAGATCTTGCTCCAAAGCTTTGGCGTTGGATTCCATATCTACCGTGTGCCGAATTCAGGAACAAAGTGTCTGTTGTGGCCGACAGCCCGCGCCAATTATCTTCGCAATGCCCAAGGCCCCGCCTACCAACGGACTCCTTGAGCGGTTTGGGATTGCGCAAACGAAGGCGTGTTTTGGTGTGCTGTTGCACGAATAACGTGTGGTGGTTTGGGCGGTTTGTGAGCCGCGTTGTGGAGGAGCGAACGAGCGATGTGGTTGGCTGCGGGTGTGGTCGATTGGTTTCGTGCGCAAGGAGCGTCGATTCCGAGCGTGTCGGTATGGTTGTTTGGGGTGGCGTTGTTGGTGTCTTCGGCGGGGTTTTATCGGCGCGTGTACTTTGTGAGCCTTGGGTATGCGTTTTCGATCGCGGGAATGGCCGTCTTGTGCGCGATCTGGTACGGTGCGCACTCCAACCTGTGGGCATGGGTTCATCTTGCGTTGTTGGGGCTGTATGGGGTGCGCTTGGGGAGTTATCTGCTGCACCGTGAGCGGGCGACTTCGTATGCACAAGACCGCGAAGCGCATTACCAACAAAAGCGCCAAGGGCAGCGCTGGCTCGACGTGTTGATCTGGTTGGCGGTGTCGTTGTTGTACGTGCTGATGTTTTTGCCCGGACTGTTGCATCTTTTGACGCCTTCGATGCTTGGGGCTGGAACGACGTTTTTTGTGCAAGCGGTGGGGGTGTTTGTGGCGGCGGGTGGTTTGGTGATGGAATCGCTGGCAGATAAGCAAAAGTCTGATTTCAAAAAGACCCATCCCAAGCGCTTTTGCGACACAGGTTTGTACCGTCTTGTGCGATGCCCCAACTATCTCGGAGAGATCTTGTTTTGGACGGGAAGTTTTGTGTTGGCGATCCCGTTTTACACGTCCGCGCTACGGTGGTTTTTGTGCATCGTAGGGTATGTTTGCATTGTGTTGATTATGATGGGATCGACGAAACGCCTAGAGCATTCGCAAGGAGAGCGTTATGGCGATGATCCTGCGTATCAAACGTATATTCGCACAACGCCCGTGCTATTCCCCTTTGTTCCGATCTACTCGTTGCAAGGGATTCGTGTTTATTTGGAATAGAACTTGTTGAAAAAGTCATAAGCCCAGAAAAGCTTAAGGGAAGAGATCAGACCAGAGGATGGGGTGTTGGGGTTGATAGCCGAGGATGAGGGAGGCGCGGGAGCCATCGAGGATGGCGCTGAGATGGAAGCGTTCGCGGTTGAGGTCATAGCGGAAGTCTTTGTTTCGGCGGGTCCAACTGCGCGCTTGATAGAGCCATGAGACGAGGGGACCGGGGGCGTAGAGATGGAGGCGTTGGGAGCGTTCGATCACGGCGGAGAGAGGGAGGGTATCTTTGCCGGGGATATTGAAGATGCCCTGTTCTTGGACGTGTGCAGCGAGAAACAAAGCGCGAGTAAGATCAGGGAGGGAGAGCAGATTGAGCATAGGGTCGAAGCCAAGGGGCTGAAAGCAGACACGCGAAGAAAGGTAATCATAAAGCTGGCTGCCTGTGTCGGGAGCAACGCACTCAGCACACCGCAAGACGACGACTTGAAGGCGGCTCATGCCCATGCGCATACAGACCATCATATCGGCCTCGACGCGATCGCGAACCCACTGCGGCGTGTGGGGTGACAAATGCAGCGCGTGATCTTCTTCGATCAACAGCGGATATTCCGCCGAGATATCGTACACCTCGCCAAATCCGCGATAGATGAAGCGTTCGATCGAGGGCTGCTGCTCGCAGATTTGGAGCAATTGGCGTGTAGCATCGACGTTGAGGCTGTGGATCTTGGAACCGCGATGGCGGGCCCATCGGTGGCTTGCGGTGTGGATCACGGTGTCGATACCGCCTTGAGCGACTTCTCCAAACAGCAGTTGTCGCAAAGAACGCTCTCGCGTGAGATCGAGGCAGAGGTAGCGTAAGCGTTTGCCCAACCAAGGCTCGAACATCGGCACATATTTTTCTGCACCAACGGCGATGATGCGCTCGATGTGAGGTTCGAGTAGAAAAGAGCGGATCAGCTCGATACCAGCGGGGGTTGTGGCTCCTGTCACCAAGATACCACGAGGGACGCGGGGTGTACCAGCGCAGGGATGGGGATATCCGCGAGCGGCAGCGCTGATATCTTTTGCGTGAGGATCAGCTGTTGCGTTGGAGGAGGCGGATGCTTGGTGTGTTTGATGCGTTGCGATGTTGGATAGGACGGATGCTTCGTGTGTTTGATGCGTTGTAGTGTTGGGTGCTTGGTGTGTTTGATGCGTTGCGATGTTGGATTGTACGGATATATCGTGTTTTGAGTGCATCTGATCCCTCGGCGATGTGGGAGCGTGGTCGAAGCCTAGTGAGAGAGGTGTCACGCAGTAGCCAAAAAAAAGCCGTGGTCGCGCCGTTTCAAGCGACAGAGCCATCGTGTTGAAAAACCTATGCTCTCTTCGCCAAACAGGGGGTCAAGGGGCGTCAGTCCCTGGTGGGGTGTGGGGTGAAACC
>CAUJFU010000051.1 GCA_963169055.1 Myxococcota bacterium | reverse complement strand
CTACATGATCGCAAAACTGTGCTTTGGATCACCAAACAAAAAGCAGTAGGCAGAAAACTTGCCAAAATTAAATTGGTAAATCAGTAAGTTGCAGTCGACTGTAATTTTTTTTGCATCTTTTTTTGACCCAGATCAAGCCCCCGAGTATCCTCCAAATATGTCAGCCAACGTGCCTTCTTTGAGCGTCGCCGTGATAAAACGCTTGAATGGATGTGCAGGAAATAAGTTATATCTAATTGAGATATAACTTCAATACAATTGCACATCAATTGAGATAAGGTTTGCAAGTCAACGTGGGTTTGTGTTACAAGGAAGAGGCTAGGCTCTACACAGATCGGGATTCTGATCGCGGAGGACAGGATCAGGGTGTGTGTGGAGGGTATGGTGAGAGCGAGGAACAACAGCGAGTCTGGGGTGTGAGGAGGTTTGGATGGATGGAAAGCAGAAGTTGGTGAAAACGCGTGTAGTGGATCGTTTGCGGCAAGTGACAGAGGATCGCACGCGAACAGGTCGTCCACGACGCGAAAAGACGCAGTCTTTGCGTCAAATTAAGCAGCAAGTCAAGCGCGAACGCCTTGGACCGGAAGTCGTGGCTTGGTTGGAGTCGGTGCGTCCGCGTTCTCGCAAAGATTGTCGTGGGCATGTGGATCCTTGCCCGCACGTGAGTTGTCGGTTTCATTTGTATCTGGATGTGAATCCCGAAACGGGTTCGATCAAGTACAACTTCCCGGATCAAGAGGTATGGGAGTTGGACGAGACGTGCGCGTTGGATATCGCAGAACGCGGCGGTGTCACCCTCGAAGAAGTGGGTACGCTGCTCAACTTGACGCGAGAGCGTATTCGTCAGCTTGAGGCGTCAGGTATGCAAAAGATGGCAGAGAGCAACAATCTTCGTATGAGTGTCCCTTGGGAAGTGCCTGATGACTTTGTGGGCGTCCCTTTTGCGGGGGAGGATATCGACTAAGCGCATCGGTTTTTTTGTATGTATTTGTTGTGCGAAGGGTTGCGTGGGACGGTATGAATTTGTTTGACCGATCCGTTGTTTTGTGTGAGACCAAAGGTAAGGTTTCCACTCACCAAGCAAGAGCCTTGGATGAGAAAAGCACGGATGGATCGGCCCAAAGCGAGTAAAAGTATATGTTTTTTGCGTGTATGATGGGCTGTGGTTTTGTACCACAGCTTTTTTTTTGTTTTGTCTTCCGTTTTTTAGGGACGTGATGGGTTGTAAGTTTGTACGACAGCTTTTTTGTTTTGAACCCAATGCTTTCAAGAACAAGAATAAAGAGCGGACATCAAGGCAACGTGGTTGATGGGCAACTACAAGAGCAGCGGCGAGCCGTTGCGAATTGGAGAAAAGGAACGCTTTACAAAGAAGGGGCGTTGTGTGAGGGGCGGAGAACCCTCCCACAACGTGCGGAAGATGGTGAGGTGAGGCGACAACGGGGTGTGAGGCGTCTTCACCGGACTGTTTTTTTGTACAAGGATGAACGATTGATGCAGCGTGTGCAATTTTTCATTCATCGCAGATGTTCACCAACTTCTTGTTCAGTAAATAGCGGAGGTTTTGGTGGAGCGCAAGTAAAATTTCAATTTATTTCTATCTGATTGAATCCAATGAAGATTTTCAGTCATCAGACGGTGGCACAGTATAGAGAAGAGGGGTGTCACAACGTGACGCGAGAGGTTTTTTTGTGGAGGAGAGGGGTGAGTGGGAGGGGCTTTGGGGGTTGAAAGTCGCGGACGGACAGGGATTTGTGGCAGATGAGACGATTCTTATTCAGTACCAAAGTCGAAGCCAAGCAAAGAATCCTTGTTCAGTATCGAAGCCGAAGCCAAGTAAAGAATTCAAGTCCGGCGTGTGGATAGAGGAAGGGGTCGCCAGCGTCGTAGGTGGGGGAGGCGGGGCCGAGGAGGTTATTGAGTCGGAGGACGAGATCAAAGTGATCGAGGATGTTGACGAGTTGGAGGTTGAGATGGAGGTGGATGTATCCGTTGGCTTGGGGGTCGGGAGATCGGGGATCTTTGGAGGTTTCCCACGAGGGAGTGTTTTGGGGGGTGGTTTGATCTTTGACGGTGTTGGCGGGGAGGACGCCAGTCCCGTTGTAGGCGCTGAATTGGGTGAGTTTTGAGCCCACATAAAGTAGTCCAAGGGAGGCGATCAGATCGGTTTTTTGGAAGACGCGTGTGCGGTAGGTGGCGACGAGATTGGCGGATAGAGCGGCGGAATAGAAGAGGCGTTCGGAAAACACTTCGTTGGTTTTGGGGTCAGTCTGTTCGCGGGTTGCGAAGAAGACTCCGAAGCTTGCGAAGAGTTCGAATCCACCGACAGGGAAGAGGCGGAAGTTGGCTTCTGCGCCCATCGAAGAGTAGCCTTTTTCGTTGTTGATCAGTTGTTGGTAAGGGCCGGAGGGTCGATTTTTGAAGGGGAGGTTATCGAGACCTTCGAGGGGGAGGTTGGCGTTGCGGGATTCGTAGTCGATGGTGTTGTTGTAAAAGGAGGCGTAACCTGTGGCGGAGACTTGTAATAGTTTGTCACGCCGCCAGCCGATCTCGGCGCTGATGGTGTGGACTTCTTCGTTTTTGAGGTTCGGGTTTCCGTAGCGTGCATCTTCAAAGTGAGAGAGTTCGTAAAGAGAGGGGGCGCGATATCCCCAGCCGTAGTGGACTTTTCCGAAGATCCCTGCGCCGGGTGTGAGCACAAAGGCGGCTTGTGGGCTAAAGCGTGCGCCCCAGCGTTGATCAACGTCGAGGCGAAGGGCGGCGCTGATCTCAAAGATCTCACGAAAGGCGTATTGGGCCTGAGTCCACAGTCCGAGGCGATAGTTGGTGAAGTCTGGGGAGCGCAGATCGCTGTCCGTTTTGGCGTCTTCGGCCCAACGGCTCGGAAAGTGGAGCATATTGGAGATCAAGTACTCGAATTCGCCGCCGATCAGCAAACGGAAGCTTTTGGCGAAGGTCATGCTAAGCTGTGTGCCGAGTTGGATACGGTTGTCTGCGGCGCGGATCTCGCTGCGGTATTTGCCGTTGGTGCTGGTTTCGAGACAATCGGTGGCGGGGAACCAGATATTGTATTTTTGATCGGGAGTGACAGTCTCAAAAGGCTTTGGGTCGGCGTCTTTGTTCGGTAGCAGAAGGCAAGCATTGGTTTGAACGACATCTTTTCCGTTAGCGTCTGTGGTTTTGACATTTTGGCGTCGGACACAGCGGAGATTGCCTTGGGTGCTGGGATCACAAGCGGGGAAAGTTCCCACAGGTTCGGGGGTATTGGGATCGGTGGCGGAGGGTTTTTGTAGGATGAAGTAGCCCGCGATGCGCCCACGCGCTTGATCGGTTCCGACTTGGGTGTTGAATGGGCGGAAGACCACGTTGCTGCCGGGAGAAAGCTGTGCGCGGTCATAGCTTCCCCAGATATCCAAGCGGCCCCAAGAACCGACGGCTCCGCCCCATCCGATGCGCGTGATGACGCGATCCGTGACGAAGCGGCTTTCGTCGCCACCCAGCACGCTGTACGGGTTCATCGGGGCGGTGGTCTCATAACGGCCTTGGCGGACGCTGAGATACAAGCCTTCCCAACTGATGCGGGTGTAAAAGTTTTGTGCGTAGTTTTGATCTTGGAGGGGCGTGTAGAGGATGGGTTTGGTTAGGCGGGAAAACTCGTAGTTTGGGGCGAGGGTGGGAGAACGGAACATTTGGTTGATCGAGAGGGTGGAGTAGATCGAGACGCCCGATTGAAAGCGTTTTCCGCCGCGCACGGTCATAAAGTGCGAACCGCTCACAGGGCTGACGCCGAGGGTTGCGCCGATCCCGTTCATTTGTGCGCCGCGTTTGGTGATGATATGCACCACTCCGTGCATCGCGTTTGCGCCCCATACTCCGGCCATTGGGCCACGAATCACTTCGATCCGTTCGATATCGTCGACCGCGATCCACGCGGGACTGAGCAAGTTTTGATGGAGTTGTCGCCAAGACATATCGTAACCATCGAGCAAAAATAAGATCCCTCGGCCTTTGCTGCGGTTGACGTTGACACCGCGCATCCCGATATCGGGCCAGCTTCCGTCGTCGTTGACGTCCAATGCTGCGCCGTAGCGAAGGACATCCGTCAAGGTGCGCCAGCCGTGTTGATAGATATCGTTGGCGGTGATCACGGTCACGATGCCGGGGGCTTTGTGCGCTTCTTGTTCGCGGCGTGATGTGCCTGTGGTGGTCAAGGCGGTGCTGAGTTGTTCTCCCGGACCTGCTTTCACGGGTGTGCTGTCTTTCCCGTCTTTGCCGTCCGTTCCGTCTTTTCCATCCTTGCCGTCTTTCCCATCCTTGCCGTCTTTTTCGGGATCTTTGTCAGGATCGGTATCGCTACCCGACAACACGATCACTTGTTGGGGTTGAAAGATCGAGCCAAAGAGGATCTTGGGGCGTTGGTTGAAGTCCAAACCAACGACGTAATACTCGAATCCGGGGGGTTGAACGACGTTTTTGGGTAGCACCACAAAAAAGCTGCTGCCCTGCTGCTTGAGGCGGAGGGTGGTATAAGAGCCTTTGTTGTTGAGGGGGCGAAAACGAAACTCGGCATAGTCGAGATCGTCCATAAAGAGGATGCGGCCTTCGATGCGAAGGGGCTTTCCGCTACTTACTGAGTTGGGGGTGGGGTGGGCAAAACGGGCGCGTTTGTTTTGGGCTTGTGCGGTGGATGGGGCGGATGCAACGACAACAAAGGCATAAAGGAGAAACAGAGAGCAAAGCTTTTGAGATAGACGCATGTTGATTTTCCGTATGAGCTTGGGCGGTTGAACCGCAGAGACGGAAGAAGAGAGCTTGGTTTGGGCTTGTGGATACGCAACGTTTCGGGTACAAGGCTTCCAAGGTGAGGGTGCCAGCGGAAGAAAAAAAGCGCAAAGGTGCGTGATCGCGTATCGTTCGGCAACGTGTAGAGAAGCTTGTCCCGCACCGTCTGTCAAGTTGAAGCGATGCGAGGTTGGCGGAAGGGCGGGGAGGACGAGACAGTCGATCGGTGCGATGCAGAAGGAGCAAGGCGAGGATGACAGCGATCCGAGTGCAAAAGTACGGTGGATCTTCGGTGGCGGATGTGGGGCGGCTGTTGCGGGTAGCGGAGCGGGTGGTGGAAGCGAAGCGTCAAGGCTTTCAGGTCGTGGTGGTGGTGTCGGCGATGGGCGATACCACCAACCGTTTGATGAAGATGGCGCATGAGATCACGCCCGAACCACCGCGTCGTGAGTTGGATATGTTGTTGAGTACGGGTGAGCGCATCAGTATGGCGCTGTTGTCGATGGCGATCCAAGCCCACGGGTATGAGGCGATCTCTTTTACGGGATCGCAAAGCGGGATCTTGACCAATGATCGGCACTTTGAAGCGCAGATCATCGAAGTGCGCCCGATCCGTATTCAAGACGAGCTTGCGCGTGGAAAGATCGTGATCGTTGCGGGCTTTCAGGGGATGTCGTACAAACGCGAGATCACGACATTGGGACGGGGCGGATCGGACACAACGGCGGTTGCCTTGGCTGCGGCTTTGGGAGCGGAATCCTGCGAGATCTATTCGGATGTGGATGGTGTGTACGATGCCGATCCGCGTGTGGTTTTGGATGCAAAACGCCTTGATAGCTTGGGATACGACGAGATGGAAGAGATGGCGCGGATGGGGGCAAAGGTGCTTCATGCGGAAGCTGTGCGTTTTGCGCGTGAGCATAAGATCGCGCTGTACGCAAAAGCGACCGCAGGGAGCGATGGATACACCTTGATCCGTCGTGATCTGGACACCGAGTCTAAGACGAAGACGGCGATTACTTGCTTGCGTCCGTTGTGTTGGTTGTCTGTGCCACATGCCGAAGCTGACGAGGCCGTTTATCAAGCGCAATTGGCTGCGCAAAGTCTGCATCCATCGTTGAGTTTTTGGGGGGGGCAGCAGATCGATGTGGCTTTTTGGCGGGATGCGTATCCCGAGTTGGATGCGGCGGTTGCGCGCTTGCGTTGGCCCGCGATCGTCGAAGAAAAAGCGGTTGTCAGCGTGATTGGTTCCCAATCGGGCGATATAGCGGGGGCTTTGGTGCGAGCAAATGAGGCTGTGCGCGGGATCTTGGGGGCTGCGGACTGGCGCGTCTGGACGGCTCCTTTGCGGATGTCGTTTGCCGTCCCATTGGCTTGCGCAGAAGATGTGCAACGTGCCTTGCATCGGGTCTTTTGTGTCGAGGGCCTTGGGGCCTAGCATCGGGTCTTTTGTGTCGAGAGCCTTGGGGCCTAGCCGCCGAGGGCGAGTGTCTGGAAAGGAGCGTGTCGGTGGCACACGAGATCAGTCGGCGTGACCTGTTGCCGGCGTTGGGTTTGGCTGGGTTGGCGGGGGGGATCTCGTGGTGGGGGGCGCTGCCTTGGACAGAGCAACAGGCCCGTTTGCGCGGAATCAGCGGCGCGATCGTTGGGGATGATGTCGAAGTCGGTCACCGATGGCGAGATGGCGGCTTTGCTTTTCAAGAACAAGTACCCACAAAGCAATACGGTGTGGCGATTATCGGGGGCGGAGTATCGGGCTTGTGTGCGGCTTGGCGGATGCAACAGGCCGGAATGACCGACTTTGTAATCCTCGAACGGGCTTCTGAGATGGGAGGAACAGCCAAGAGCGGATCCCACGCAGGCCACCGCTTTCCGTGGGGCGCACACTACGTCGATCCCCCAAGCAAAGAACTGCGCTCGTTGTGCAAGATCTACGAAGATTGCGGCTTGATCGTCGGATACCATCCGATCGATCAACAGCCGATCTGCGATCCTCAACATATCGTGCGGCTCCCTCATCGGAATATCTTCGCAAAAGGCGCATGGTCGCAAGGCCGTTATCCGTGGCACTTGATGAAATCGAATGATTACCAAGATCTCGAACGCTTCGAGCAGATCGCATCTCATTGGTCGGGCTGGCTTGACTCTTCGGGCAAACGAGCCTTTGGCTATCCTCTCGATTCAGTGAGCCGAGCAGACAGCGTTGTGCGCCTTGAACGCATGACCATGCTCGCCTTTTTGCAAGAACATCACCTTGATTCGGGCGTCTTGCGTTGGTCGATCAACGATCGTTGTATCGACGAATTCTCCCTTCCCATCGAATCGATCTCGGCGTGGGCTGGCTTGCAATACTACACCTCGGTCGCGCCTCGTAAAAAAGTTCCCCCTTCCAAAGATTTTGCCCTTCCTCCCGAAGTGGAAGCCATCGATCCCACTGATCGAAAGATGTCTTGGCCCGAAGGCAACGCTTTTTTGGTGCGCCAACTTTTGCGGCGCATCTCTCCTGCATCGTGTCGGACGGGCCAATTGGTTTTGCGGGTGCGCAATGTATCCGAAGGAGTGCGCGTCACCTTTTTGGATCTCAACACCCGCAAGATCGAGACGATCGCAGCGCGCTGTGCGATCTTTGCTGCCCCCAAATATCTCGTTTATCCTTGCATCCCCGAACTGACGGCGCTTGGACGTTCGGAGTTTCGCCAGATGCGTTATATCCCGTGGATTGTTGCAAATCTGCGTTGTCGCCGCCGCCCTTCTTTTCCTTCGAATACTCCGATCGCATGGGAAAACTTTGGCTTTCGCAGTTGGTCACAAGGCTACATCTACGCCGATGATCTGCCGACCTCGGACACCGAAGAAGACGAGCAAACCACCCTGACTTTTTATGCTTGTTTTGCCTCTTCTCCCGATCAAGAACGGCGGTCGCTTCTGCGCGAAGGATGGGACTTTTGGGCTTCGCAGATCCTTGAAGAGTTGACGCGGATGCACCCTGAGATGCCCGATATCGTGACGCACATCGATATTTTCCGATGGGGACACGCGATGCACGCCGCCTATCCCGGGTTTCTGTTCGGCGAAGACCGCCGAAAGATGCAACAACCTTGTGGGCAGATCTTGTTTGCCCATTGTGATGTCGGTGGATTGGCCGTTTTTGAACAGGTCTCGACGTACAGCGTCAGCATCGCCGAAGAAGCCTTGCGTCGCATCAAACACCCCTTCACTTCGATACAATAGAGGTTGTTCCGTGAAACCGCAGGCATCTTTTTTTTCATTTGGCGTGGTGGTGGCGGCTGTTGTCTTATTGTTGCTCTTGGGGCGTTCGACTTTCCCCGTCCTTTGGTCTTCTTCGTCGCGCTTACCGACTTCGCTTCCTTCGTCGCTTTCGGTCGAACACACCCCCTTGATGAAGCGGCTTCTGTCGCATCCTTCGCAGGCCCCGATCCCACCGCAACTTCAGCAACGTATTGCCTTGTGGGTCCGTGAGGGGGCGCGACGACTGCCTTTCTACAAAGAGTTAACTCCCATGCTACGGACTCATTGCGCACGTTGCCATGCCGAAGAAGCTTTGGACTTTCGCCGATGGCAAGCGGCATCACGCCTGCCCAAGACGATCCGACCGTATACTTGGGGTGCGGTGCTTCATGCTCAATCAACATGGCTTTCGGGTGTGTGGTTTTTGGCGGCTTTGTTGTGGTTGTTTCCCGTGGTGTCGGGTCGATGGAAAGCGGTGGCGGTGTTTGCCCCTCTCGGTTGGGTCGGTGGGATCGCATGGTTGGCACAACAGCTTTCGCCTTATTCTGTTCCGCGCTTGTTGCAGATCTCGGCAGGAGTCCTGTTGGTGTGGGCGATCTTGATCGCGATGCGCTTGATCGCTGCCGTGGTTTGGACTCCATCGAACAACACCATGTAATTATTCCTTTTCGTTGGGTTCGCTTTCTTTCGGTGGCGAGGGCTTGGGTGGGGTGTGCGCGACTTTGAAAAAAGCGAATTGGCCGTTGTGCATCAAGAGCATCTGGGTTTGGGTGCGCCCGAGATCGTAGGTCGCCTTGTGGCCGGACCCTGCGTACACAAGCGTGATCTGCTTTTCTGTGGCGGTCCATTTTCCTGTGCTACGCATCCGACCTGCGGGCGAATTGTGATCGATTATAAATTGCCCACCCGCTTTGATCTCCAACGTTGCTCGATCGCCTTCATGCAACCAACGCCCCACATACAGCGCTTCCATTCGTTTTTTCGCCTCGTCTTTTTTCTTCGGTGAATCCTTGTCCGTTTTGGTGGGGTTCGGTCGCGGCGATGGCTCCGACCATGCCGAGCCCGCCATGCTATAAAAGCCGATCGCGATCCCTCCCATCCACACAAATCGCTTCGCTTTTCTCCCGATATTCGGCCTCTTCCGTTCCTCTCGCATATTCGTCTCCTTTTCTTGTCCAATCACGCCTTCTAACGCCCGTTTCCACAACACCCCTCGCCACGCCTTCCAACACTCGTTTCCACAACACTCCTCGCGGCACCATCGCCTGTTTGAAACGCTTCTGTTCACTCCGCCAGCATGGGGTCAAGGGGCTTCGCTCCTTGCGGGGCGTGGGGTTCCAACCCCACAAGACCAAGAGAAATCCACACCTCCCGCCTTCGGTTCTCCCTTCCCTCCTCCCAAACAATGGCTCTGCGCGCACCAAACGCAAGCCACGAACTCCTTTGACCATCTTGTGACAAAACATCGCTTGTACTTTTTCGATCTCGCTGTATAACTTGTTTAACAAGTTGTCAGGTGTGAGGTAGAAGCCGCAAAGAAGGAGCGCGAGTGTGGTGTCGATCTTTGGACCGATCAAGAAAGCGATCACAGTACCCGAGCAGTTGGCGGGGGTGTTGCGGCGGTTGATTTTGCGAGGGGAGTTGAGTGTGGGAGAGCCGTTGCCCGCAGAGAAGAAGCTTTCGGAGCAGTTTGAGACCAACCGTGTAAGTTTGCGGCAAGCGTTGCAGATGTTGAAGGCGGACGGTTTGATCGAGGGTGGGCAAGGGCGATCGTGGCGAGTGGCGGACTTTCGGTCACAAGGGAGTTTGCGTTTGTTGCCGGACTTGTTTATGGCGCAAGGCTTTTCGGCAGAAGTTGTGGGGATCATTGACGATTTTATGGAGATCCGCGAGCCGATCTTGCTGCATGTGGTTCGCCGTGTGGGTGAGCGCAGCAGCGCGCTGCAACGGTCGCAGATGCGGTCACGTTTGATGGCGTTGCAGGGTCGGATCGATGGGGGCGCGCCAGAAGAAGAGATATTTGTGGCGGATCTGGAATGGTTTGAGGCGTTGATCGATGCGGCCAATAGTTTGTTGTTGGGTTTTTTTTATCGACCGATGTCTGAGATCTACAAGCGTTCGGCCTCGTATGTTGCGGGCTTTTGGAGTCCTGTGACGTGCGATGTGGGGGGCGATCTTCTAGCGTATCCACGGGCCTTTTGGCGGATTCAAGCTTTGTTAGAAGAAGGGTCATGGAGAGCGGCACAAGAGGTGATGCAGTCGTATATGCGGGCGGATCAGGCGCACTTGCGCGAGAAGTTGGCGTGGCTATCTGGTGCGTTTGAAGGGCAAGAAGGCAAAAAGCAGGACAAAGAAGTTCGTTAAGACAAGACAAACAGGTTTGTGAAGAAAGGAGCAAAGCGATGTTGGGTTCAAGATGGTTGTCGCGTGGACTCGAATGGGGCGGGAGTTTGTTGCGAGCGTTGGGATTGGAAGAGGGGTTGGCGTATCAGCCAGCGGTGCGTCGTCAGATGGAAAAGACGTTGGGCGAAGTGGCACAGGCGATGTTGCCGCCCGGGGGAGCGATCCCGTATAGCGCCGAAGAGACGGGCGTTGTGGATTATTTGATGGTGCGATTTTCGCAGCTTTCTTCGGACAAACGCGATCTGGTGGCGGGTACGTTGTTGATGTACGAGTTTGTGTTTCCTGCGTTTTTTCGGCGTGGTTGGCGCTTTTCGAGCCTGTCTGCGGAACAGCGAGAAGCGATGATGCGGGATCTCGAATACACCGAGGTGTATGTGTTTCGGATGCTCAGCACGATGATTCGGGTGTTTGTGTGCATGGCGTATCTTGCGGATGAGCGGGTGTTGCGGGAGATGGAGTTTTTCAAGCTGAATCGTTACGAAAGCGATTTACGCGATATCGAGATCCGACCGGACTTTACGCAATGGTCGCCTGAGATCGCAAAGGCAGAACAATGGATCGAAGAGATGAGAACAGAAGTTCGGGCAAGCAAAACGGCGGATGTTGCGCCTGTTGAACACGCGGCATAAGGGAGCAAAAAGATGGCGATGCAAAAGACAGAGGCGCTGCAAGGAACGCATGAGCGCCGAACGCAGGTGTGCGTGATCGGATCAGGCCCGGGAGGGGCGGTGGTTGCGAAAGAATTGGCGATGCGCGGTGTGGATGTGATCGTGCTGGAAGCAGGACCGCGATTGAAAGCGAGTGAATCCACCCGTGATATCGGGGAATTTATGCAACGCTTTCTTTCAGAGAGCGGAGCCAACGCAGCGGTGGGCAATGCTTTTGTGACGATGTTGCAAGCCGAGTGTGTCGGCGGAACTTCGGAGATCAACTCGGCGATCTTTAAGCGTCTTCCCGAACGGATCTTGAAAGAATGGATCGAAGATCGCCAACTCAAGGATCTGACCGTCGAAGAGATGGATGAGCATTACGAAGTACTCGAAGATGAGATGGGGATGGAGCCGTCGCAGATGCCCACGCAGGGAGAAAAGAATCTGCTTTTGAAACGGGGTTTTGAGCGACTTGGCTGGGACAGTCATCCTTTGCAGCGGGTGGTCAAAGGTTGCAAAGGAGCGAGCGACTGCTTTACAGGTTGTCCCACAGGCGTCAAGCAAACGATGGCTTCCACTTACATCTTGCGCGCTGTGACCAACGGAGCAGATCTGTATCCGTTGTGTCGTGCGACACACTTGCGCATCGAACATGGCCGTGCTTGCGGGGTTGAGGCGGATATCTTGCATCCTGAAACCCGCAAGCCACAAGGCCGATTGATCGTCCACGCCGATGCTGTGGTGTGTAGCGGTGGTGTTTTTTGGTCTCCGCTGTTGTTGCAACGCGCCAAGATCCGCAATGCTCGGATCGGAAAAAATCTGCGCGCTCACCTCGGTGTGATGGCGATGGGCTTTTTCGATCAGGCCGTGTATCCGTGGTATGGAGCGATTCAGGGATGGGGATCAAACTTGATGGAAAAGCGCGGTCTTGTGATGGAGACCTTGTGGGCGCCGCCTGCGGTCTTTGCAGGCCGATTGCCGGGGGTTGGACACGAACTCCAAGAGCGCATCAAAAACTTTAAGCACTGCACAACCATTGCGACCAAGGCACGCGGCTGTTCGACAGGTCTGGTGCGTGAAGGCACAGGCGGAAAACCGATGCCGTTCTTTTGGATCCGCCAAGAAGATGTCGATGAGACGGCCTTCGGCTTGAAGTCCTGCATCGATGCGCTGTTTGCGTCTGGAGCGAGAGAAGTGTACGCGGGTTGCCACGGGGTCCCCAAAGTCATGCGCGATCCGTCGCAAAGTGAACTCTTGTTGACCAAACGCTTTCGCCCGACCTCTTTCCAATTTGTCGCCACGCACTTATTTGGAACTTGTGCGATGGGCGGAGATCCCCGTCAATCGGTCGTGGATAGCTGGTGCGAGTCGCACGATATCCGCGATCTGTATGTTTGTGACGCAAGCATCTTGCCGACAGGTACGGTGAGCAATCCCCAAGAAACGATTATGGCCTTCTCACGGCGCGCTGCGCTAGAGATGGCCGAACGCTATGCGGCCTGAGAGGAGTTTGTTTTGATGAACGCTTCGACATCACAATCGATCCCCCAAACTTCCCGAAGGATGGGGGTCTTGCATCGTTATTTGACGTATTATCGTCTGGCGCAGATGAGCAACACAGAACTGGAGCGGTTGTTTGCACAAGGCACTCGTCCTCCGCTCGAATCGCTCGATGGATGGGAGTTTCGCGGATGGAATACCAACCTGCTGACCCGCCCCTTGATGATCCGCAAGTTCCGCAAAGGTTTTTGTTTCCAATCCGGCCTTCACGCCGAGGGCGAGATGATCGGCTACAACGTGTCGGTGCGTCAAAACGGGATGCGTGATCCGCACCTTGCTTTGCCCAACGAACTCGATGCTTTTCGCCACGGATATTTCTTGGTGACGCCCTATACAGGCGGAGGACTCGAACCTCATCGCGATGCGTTGTTGTTGGATTACCAACGCGGCCCGATCGGCTCGCCCTTGCACCCCGGGCGAGTCTTGAAGGACTTTGTTGTGCAACTTTTGCCCGATGATCCCGACCTCTTGCTTGGAAAAGCCTACGCACAAATCGGCCCACTCTCTGTGTTTGTGAGTTTCTTTGTGCTAGAACGCTACAACCGCGCTGGTCGGTGATTGTTTGGGCGTTGTCCAACGCGGAACAGAAGTATCGCTTGATCACACATCTCTCGGATAATCACCCTTTGTTGATTAGAAATGAGCAACTTTGAAGGAACAGGGAAACAAATGGCAGAAAAAACAGTGGCTGTGGGCGTTTTTGATCTCGGTCCAAAAGAGGGTTGGTTGCACCTCAACACATGGAAGCAAGGGCTTTTTTCACGCCTTGGTCACGACTTGCTGTTGTCGGTCGAAGACTTTGCGATCCACGTCGAACATCCGAGCGAATCGGCAGATATCCGCGTTTCTGTGCGTGTCTCCGAAGCGGCTTTCGTCGTATTGGGGCCAGAAAGCCTGTCAGAAAAAGACAAGGCGGAGATCAAAAGCAATATCAAAGGCCACCTCAAGTCGCCTTTGATGTTTGAAGGAACGCTCAAAAACAGCGGACAGGACTGGTTTTTGAGCGGACAGTTGTGTTTGGGCAAAGGGTCTTGCGCATTGCAGATCCCGTTGCAACAAAAAGCAACGATGGTCTCAGGAAAAGCGCGCATCTCTCACGCTGCTTTGGGGATCGAACCGTACAAAGCACCGTTCGGCTTGTTGCAGCTCAAAGACGAGATCGACCTTTCTTTTCAAGTGGATATCGCTTCGTTGTTGCGGTAGTGGTGGCGGGGCGGGCAAAATCGGCGGGGGATGTGCGCTTTGCTTGACCAATGGAGGGGGTTTCGCTAGGATTCGCGCCGCAAAATGGTTCTCGACAGAATAAGGAGCAGCGCATGGTCACCCCACCTCTTCGGATCGATGATCCGCGTTATGAACCCAAAGAGCATTACAACCCCATCGATCGGGCTTTGTTGTCCATGATCAAAGATCCACGCGATCTACCCTTCGCGCAATTTTGTCTCCAAGCTACCGTGTTGATCTTGCCCTTTGCAGCGATCCTTTACATCCCGGGCGTCTTTCGTTGGTGGCTTGGGGCTGCGTATCTGATCCTCAATGTCTTCTTCTTTATGGATCGCTTTATCTTGATGCTTCATAACACCAGCCATCGACGCTTGTTTACTCGGCAGTATACGTTCCTCAACCACTATATCCCTTGGGTCTTGAGTCCATTTTTCGGAGAGACGCCTGAAACCTATTACGCCCATCACATCGGTATGCACCATCCCGAAAACAATCTTCCCGACGACCTTAGCTCTACGATGCGCTTTGAACGCGACAACCCCTTGCATTTCCTGCGCTATTTTTTGCGCTTCTTCTTTTTCTCGATCTTCGATATGGCGCACTACCACTACAAACATGGCCGCATCAAGATGCTGCGTTTGATGTTGATCGGCGAGTTTGGCTTTTATGTGTTTGTGATCGCGATGTCTTTTGTGAACTTTTACGCTACGTTGGTGGTTTGGATCGTCCCTTTTCTGATCTGCCGCTTTGTGATGATGGCTGGAAATTGGGGACAACACGCCTTTATTGACCCCGCAGATCCGGCCAATTGCTACCGCAACAGTATTACGTCGATCAATTCGCGCTACAACCAGCGGTGCTTCAATGACGGCTACCATATCGGGCATCACCTCAAACCCGGTCGCCATTGGACAGAGCTTCCTGTGGAATTCGAAGAAAGCCTCGATCAATATGCGAAAGAAGACGCGATCGTTTTTCATGGGATCGATTTTGTCGGTGTCTGGGGGCTTTTGATGTTCCGCCGCTACGATAAACTCGCAGAGATTTATGTGGATATCGGCCAACCTTCCCGAACCAAAGAAGAATTAATGGCCTTTCTTCGTGTACGCACACGTCCCATCCCCGCTGCTTTGGTTTCTGAAACCGCACCGCAGGTCGCCGTATAATACGATAGCCGAGCGAAGTGTGAGCGCGATGTCGCTTGAAAAGGACGGAGGCATCGCTTTATGCGTGTTCGCTGGGGTTGGGTGTATTGTCAAGGATCTTCCAGTTTTCGCTTGGATAAGCGCGCATCTTGCCCGTTGCTACGGCTTTTTCAGCATCGATCTCGCGAGTCCGAAACACCCAGTCCCACAAGCCCGTACTTACGCCAAAACAGGCATCGGGATATTTGAAGTGGTGGAGCATGTGGCGACGGCGCTGCGTTTTTTCCCATGAGAAGCGGGGTTTGACGTGATGGGTTGCGTAGTGCGTCCAGTCGTAATTCAGATACCCAGAGGCAGTTCCGATGAAAAGAGGGAGAACCGCCCAGAGATTGCCGCCGGTGAAGGTGTAGTAAATCAACGTAAAGGCGAGCGAAGACAAAAAAGACGCACCGATCGGGATCACCAGACGATCGGTGTCGTTGGGAAATTGGTGATGGATACCGTGGATCAGCTTCATGATGTGCTTGCCGATCGAGCTCTTGGCTTCGTAATGGAAAAGATAGCGGTGGAGCATATATTCCATAAAAGTCCAATAAAACAAGCCGATCGAAACCAAGCTTAGGTTCACATACCAAGCCATCGGACTCCAGCCGATCATCCAGATCGAAAGCCCGAGGATGGTGGGGATAAAAGCAAACAGGGGTTCGTAGGGATGCGAGCGCGACATGCGTTCGAGGATATCGTTTTGGTAGATCCGAGTGGGATCGTCAGGTGCGACTTTGCGTGGCAAGGGTGCCTCCTGTGTTCCCCGTCTGATGGGGGTTTGTGGACGGGATGGGATGGGGTGGTTCCCGATCGCGGCAGAGTATAGTGCGGGCGATCAGGTGGTGCAAGATCGGCGTGCAGCACGAACGAGAAAGGATTCCAAGCATAGAGAAAGAGGCGGACGGACGTGTTCGTTGTGAAAGAGGCGGATGTGCGTATTCGTTGTGAAAGAGGCCGTGGACGTGCGTATTCGTTGCGCAAAAGGCCGTGGTTAGGGCTTACAGGAGTCACCATCGCAAGAGATGTGGGGCACTTCTTTTCCGCTGACGAGATCGGCCACCCATTGGTGAAACTTGGTGCCGTTGACTTCGTAGGTGTAGAATTCTTCGTAGGGGACGACGCAATGTTTTTGGCCTTTGGCGATAAAACTGCGGAAGTTCGGGGCTGATGTTTTGATCTTGTCGATCATCGATCGCATCTGTTTGTTCCATTCGTCCTTGTTTCCGCCACCCATCGCGTTGAAGTAAAAAAATTGGTTCTCGTCATAGGCCGTGTTGTATTGGGCGAAGAGATGGTTTTTGTAGTGATTTGCGATATTGATGTAGAGGACGCTGAGATCTTGCTCGGTGATATCGAACTTGTCGGGGGCAAGACCCGGGATCCATGTGGGGATGACTTTTTCGGCTTTCCATGAAGGAAAGCTTTCTTTCATAAACGAACGCGTGACAACGCCTGCGCCACAATCGCCGACTTGGTAGATCTTGGATTTTTTGTAATGCTCTGCGATATGGCCTGACCAGCCGATCGAACCATACGAACCTGCGCTGCATCCCGTAATAAAGATATCCTCGGGTTTACTAAAATTCGCATTCACCCAATCGAGTGCGGCACGTGCGTTGACTGCGCCGCGATGGCGCATGGTGAACTTTTCGCCTTTGTCTGTGGTGTATTCCACATCATTGTCGCCCCAATGCAAATCGCCCGTACAATAGGGGATAAAGACATGATACCAGTTGCGAAATGGATTACGTTCGTCTTTGGTGTTATAGATGCCTTTGTCGTAGCCGTCTTTGAGAAGTTTTCGTACGTTGTCGATATTGTCTTTGAAGATGGCATCTTTGATTGAACAAGTGAAGGCATTCCAACAAGCGCCACCGCCCTCAAAGTCGATCACGACCTTGTTGACGCTGCCTTTGCGAACAAAGAAGGAGTATTTCCCACCGCGAGAACAAAGGGTGCGGCCTTCGGTGGGGATCTCGTTGTATTCTTCGGTGAGGAAGGTGGGGAGTTTGATTGAATCTTCGGCAGGGCCGGTGCTACAAGCGGATGAAGTCAATAAAAGAGCCGAAAATAGGGAAAAAAAGCATACAAGCCAAAAGCGTTGTCGTTGCATAAAGTGACCTCCTTCGCGTAGGATGCGGGACATGGTTCTAGAGCGGGCATGGATGCTTTGTTGGGGGTTCTTGCCCGCCGCTAGGTCTTTTACAGGTGTTCACCATAGCACAACGTGTTGAAAAGAACGCAAGATTTTTTGTTGGGGCTGGTGTGTGCGGGTGTGTTGGGTGTGAAGCGTTTGGGTAGTTGTGAACGGGAAAGGGACTGTGCGGTGGATCCGAAGTTTGGGATGATTGGTTTGTTGGTGTTGGCGTTTGTGTTGCGGGTGTGGGTGGCGTGGGTGGGGGACTTTTTGTTGCACCCTGACGAAGTATTCCAATACCTAGAGCAAGGGCATCGGGTGGTCTTTGGGTACGGGATCGTGCCGTGGGAGTATCGTTATGGGACGCGATCTTGGTTGTTGGCGGGGAGCATTGCGGCGCTGTTGTGGCCGTTGAAGGCGTTGGGGTGGGATCGGCCCGACGTTTACCTATGTTGGATCAAGTTTGTGTTTTGTGTTTTTTCGATGAGCATCCCTGTGGGGATGATGATGTTTGCGCGGCGTTATGGAGGGGGGAAAGCGGCATTTTGGGCGTTGTTGTTGGGTGGATTTTGGTATGAGTTGGTGGTGTTTGCACACAAGCCGTTGCCGGGGATGGTGGCGACGGGGTGGCTGTTTTTGGCGTTGGGGATTGGGTGGGACGAGAAGTCTGTGAAAAGGGCGTGAGGG
>CAUJFU010000050.1 GCA_963169055.1 Myxococcota bacterium | reverse complement strand
CGTGGCCGATCTCTCACATTTTGAGACGGTGAACAAGTCACCAACATATTCTTCCAAAAAAACACAAACACAACACTTACCAAAACAAAGATGCTTCCGAACAAATCCAACACACAAAACAACGTCACAAAGAAACAACATCCAAACAGGCAATTGGCTCAAACAAAAAGCACAAACACCTAAATCAACAAAAAAAAGAATCCATCACTCACAAGAAACACAAACGACCCACAAAACAGACAACCAACACAAGCAATTTACAAATGAACAAACACAAACCATCACAACAAACACAAACCATCACAACAAACACAAACCATCACAACAAACACAAACCATCACAACAAACACAAACCATCACAACAAACACAAACCATCACAACAAACACAAGCGATTCAACAAAAGTGGCTAGGAGATACAAGCAAACAAAAAAGAACACAAGAAAAAAACAAACATTTTTTCGAGGAGCAACACAGCGATACAACGCTTTGTTTTGACGAAAAGCACATGGTACAAATCGTGTTCCGTTTGCGATAAATGTTATAAAAAACTATATTTGACAGGATGTTAAAGAAAAAGAGAGATGGAGATGAGGAGTTGCGAGGGAAGCGGTGAGGTTCAAAGCATGACATCCGTGTCATGTTGTTTGGGTGTGGTGTGGGGAGTGAGGGTGAGGGGATAGGATCAGGGGGCAAGGATGAAAGCCACAGGCATGGAGTTGTTTGTAGTGTGGGTTGAATTAGGGGAGATCGGGGAGCAAGAGGTAGGTGGCGTCATCTTCGTCCAGTTGGAGGGCCAAGCGTCCACCTTGTGGGGAAAGGCTGCTTTGGCGGAGGAGGTCTTGGACAGAGGCTCCGTCGGCGACGATGCCTTGGACGGGGATCGAGAGAGTGGAATCTCCCGAACGACGGGCGGCAACGATGATGCGTTGCTTTCCAGCGGTGAGGAGGTAGGCGTAGCGTTCGTTATCGACGAACAATGTTTGTCGCTGATAAGAGCGGAGGGCAGGGTGGGATCGACGCAGATTGGCGACTTTTTTCAGGTGATCGAGGGTCGCTTGTTGTTGTGCGGAGTAGCCGCTCCAAGGCATCATGCGGCGGTTGTCGGGATCGGTTTCGCCGGGTAGTCCGACTTCATCGCCATAATAGATCAAGGGGATACCGGGAAGCCCCATCAATAGGGAAAAAGCGACTCGAAGGCGATTGAAGGGAGTGGCGTCTTGGGGGAGAGCGGGAGGGGAATCCCACGCACGACCGCGATCACCGCTGAACATATTGCTGATCTGCCCCGCAGCTTGGGAGACAAAGCGCGGAACGTCGTGGTTTCCGATAAAGTTGCTCATGATGCTTGCGCTGCCGTAATAATTTTTGTCGATGACTTCTTTGATCACGCCGTCCAGTCGGTAAAAATTGAAGCTGGCTTCGCGTCGCGCAAATAAGCCGACAAACTCCCAAAAGATCGGAAAATCAAACTGCCCGGAAAGCTCGTCGGGGCTGACGTAATCCTTGATGATCTGCCCACCGCCCGAATCCCACGCGCCAGTAAAGGTCTCCCCCACAAGATAGAAATGATGTTGCTGGTGTGTCACTTCGCGATCAAGAGCAGCACGAACGTTTCGGGTGAACAGGTGAATCATGTGTTTGACGGCGTCGACGCGGAAGCCATCGAGCTCGCCTTCTTGCGCCCAAAACACCGTATCAGCGGTCATTGCAGCGGCAGCATCAAATTTTTGATAATCGATATCAGGAAGGAATTGATCAAACCAGCAAGATATCGGCTTGCTCCAATTGATATCGGTGCAAAGCTCGCGGGGAAAGAACCAGCTTGGGTTGTTTTGGAAGTAGGGGTGTTGGCTGTGGACGTGATTGGAGGCGAGGTCGACGAGAAGACGGATGCCTTGTTTGTGAGCAGCGCGTGCGACTTGGCGCAAAAGCTCCCAGTCTCCAAAGCGGGGTTCGATGCTGCGTGCGGCGGTCGGCCAATAGCCGTGATATCCGCTGTATCGCCGCCCGTCAAATCCCAACTCTCCTTGGTTTGGGCCTGCGTACAACGGCGAAAGCCAGATCACGTTGACGCCAAGCGAGGCAAAGTAGCCGTCTTGGATCTTGTTGAGAACTCCTTTGAGATCGCCGCCTTGGTAGTTTGCGAGTGTTGCGATGTTGTTGACGGGCGCGTTGTTTTTGGGATCGCCGTCATGAAAGCGATCGACAAACGCAAAGTACATCACCCCATCGCGCCAATCGAAGGCTTTTTCTTCGACCCAACCATAAAAATAAAGCTGTTTTGCGGCCTTTCCATCTTTATCCTTGGCGTCGATGCGGAAGGTATAGCGATCAAAAGCCGCGTTTTGCATACGGATCTGGATCGTCCCGTCAGTCTGTACGCTTGCTTGGGTATAAGGCTGACCGTTGAGGGTGATCGAGACGGAGCGGCTGTCGAAGTCTCCACCGCCTTGCCCTCGCCAGAAACGCACGTCGGCTTCGAGCGTTTTGGCTCCTGCGGGTGTGTGTAGGCGCTCCAATGTCAAGGAAGGCGTCTTGCAATCGTCGACCAGCAACAAAGAGTTTCGGATGTTGTTGTCATATTTTTCTTGTGGGTTTCCGGGATCGATGCACCAGACGCTATCGTTCAAAACGAACTTGTAAGCGTGAGATCCAGCGGGGGGAGAGATCGATCCTTCAAACACGCCGTCGTTGTCGGCATCTTGGAGGGCATACAACGGATCGATTTTGTTCCAAGCGTTGAATTCGCCCGCAGCTTGGACGCGAGTGATGGTATCGGGCAAAGCGCCATCACACATCCCGGGCAACTTGCGCGTATCGAGGCGGATCGTGCGAGCGCAAGAACGCTCTTGTGCGGGCCCTTTTTCAGGAAGAGGCTCGGTGAGGACGGATTCTTCGGGGCCTTGCTCGATTCCACTATCTTCGGGGATTTGGGGCTGTTCTTCGGGTGGGTTGGCCTGTTCTTCGGGGTTTTGGATGCGTTCTTCGGGTGGGTTAGCCTGTTCTTCGGGTGGGTTGGCTTCGCTTGCACTTTCGGTTATCTCGGTTTTTTTTTCGCTACCACCGAGATAATCGTCGCAAGCCGACAAAGAAAACCACACGCCGACGCTCCCAAGAAGCAACAAAATCCCCATGATGCGTCGAAAACAAAAAACCTTGGATACGTCCATGATCAAATAAGCCTCCAAAAAACAAGATCGTCCGATAACTCTTTTGGTGTGGCACGACGTAGACATCGCAAAGTTATGCAAGCTTTTGGCGCGACGTTGCGTCCAAGCCACTCAGCGTGCCAAGCGCAAGGCCGTCCAATCGAAGAGGAGTTACGCAGTTGCAAAAAAACCCGTGTTCGCGGAGGTTCAAGCGAGAGCGTCGTTGGTCTGAAAAACCGTGATCTGTTCGCCCATCACGGGGTCAAGGGAGCCGCGCTCCCTTGTGGGGCGTGGCGTCACACCCCACAAAACCATTCAACTGCACAAGTCCGATAGAAGTGAAGCGGTTAGTTTACAGTAAGGCAACGCACGCAGCGGCAAAGAGGGGAAAGAACAGAATCTGAACTTGCGAGGCCCTACGGCATCCTGTAAGATGGGTCGCCTTAACACAAGGGGAAGAACATTGTTATCTCCACCCTTTCACACCCACACCCTGACTGAGCGCTACGAACTGCTTGACGAGATCGGTCAAGGCGGTATGGCCACGGTGTACCGAGGGCGTGATCGGCTTCTCCAACGCGACGTCGCCATCAAGATCCTGCATCCTCATCTAGCCCGTGATCGCGCTCACCGTGAGCGATTTCGACGCGAAGCCCAAGCCATCGCACGCCTCCGCCATCCCGGGATCGTCGAAGTGTTCGACTTTTCTGGCGACACCGCCTCAAATCTCGCTCCATCCGCCGAAAACAAAGATCTCAAAGACAGCAAAGATCTCAAAGACAGCAAGGGCAACAAAGAGACCTTCTCGACGACGCCTGCTTTTTTGGTGATGGAGTACATTCGCGGGCGAACGCTGCAACACTTCCTCGAAGAGCAAGAACTCCCGCTGTGCGAGATCGGCGTGGCATTGCTCGCCACGTTGATTCCTGCGCTTGAACACGCTCATGCACAACAGATCATCCATCGGGATCTCAAGCCCGAAAACGTCATGCTCCAAGAAGACGGAGAGATCAAGCTGACGGACTTTGGATTGGCGCGGGTGATGGATGGCGAGTCGATGACGCGCACAGGAACGGTGCTTGGCTCACCCGCTTATATGGCTCCCGAACAAGTGGATGGGATGCTCGGTGATCATCGTGCGGATATCTTTGCTTTGGGCGTCATCCTCTATCGCTTGGTTTGCCAGAAACACCCGTTTTTGCGGGGTCGCAGCAGCCCTGCGGCGATCTTACAAGCTGTCACATTGTGCGAATTTCCCGAACCCGAGATGTTGCGACCTGCGATGGGACGGGAGTTATCGGCGATCTTGCACAAAGCGATGGCACGCGATCCATCAGATCGCTACGAATCACTCGCCAAGATGCGCGAAGATATCACACGATATCTCGAAGGTTCGGGGATCTCCGACCCGCAACGATTGATCCGCGATTACTTTTGCGCTCCACGCGAAGTCGCACGACGACTCCAAGAACAGATCGAAGCTCACCTCAAAAACCGCATCGAATCCCTTCGATCCCAAGGGCGGATCGCAGCGGCACTCGATCTTTGCAATCGCTTGCTGGGTTTGCGCCCCGACGATCCCGATATCTTGCAGGTGGTACGGAGCCTCTCTGCACACACGTCGTATCCGCGCTCTGCTTGGCTCTGGACAACGGCAGCCATTCTTCTGTTGTCTTGCGCGGGTGGAACGTGGTTTTGGTGGACCTCCATCCGCACATCCCCTCTCCAACATCGCGCCCTTGTCTCTCCCTCTGCCCTGTCTCTCTCGACCCCCCACCCAAGCGCCCTCTCCAAGCACCCAAATCACATCAAGACCCCCTTTCCACAAACAACGCCCCGCCCTTTCTCTTCTTCACAACAACCCTTCGCCACGCGGCCCTCGTCGCAGACACAACCCTTGGATCCACGGCAAGTTGCTGCTGCATCGCGCCCCACCCTCTCGCCTCGCCGCACCGAATCCACCAGTTTGCACGCGATCTCTCCCCAACCACCGCCCTCTTCACCCCCAACGCTGCTCCACCTCACCACAGATCACCGCAAGCAGATCCAACGTCCCAAAAGCAAACGCACGCTGCGACGCACTCGCTTCGTCGCATCATCCGCTCTGACCACGCAACCACCCGCTGTTCTGCCCATCTATCCGAGCGTTCGGATACGATTGATCTTTCGACCGTGGGCAGATGCCGTCGAGGTGCTCGATGAAACAGGCCAACCGCTCGCCCCTCCTCAAGGACAACAACCTGCTTTTGTGTTCCAAGTTCCGTCAGCCCCCGATGAAGGGCGTTTGATCGAGATCCGCGCACTTGGCGGGCAAGGAAAACTGGCCTATCGCAGTTATTTGCGCATCCCGCTGCGCGGGCCTGTTCGCCACAGCACACGCGCCAAGCGCGGTATCTGGCGCGATCTGCGCACCGTTCGCTATTTTGGAGAAACTGCGATGCCGACGTTGTGGGGACGGCTGACGACCTCGGATGCGCGGCGTCTTGGCCCAAAGCTCCGTCTGCTCGCAACTTCCGCCCTCAACCTCCGAACCCTCCAAGCCAACCGAGCCAAACCAGTCGCCACACCGCCTCGCTCTTTGCGCGTCTGGGTCTTGCCTTGGGCCAAACACGTCGGCATCTACAACCTTGAAGGCGATCCTGTCGTCCCGCCCCAAGGAGGCGGTCGAAAGTATATCTTTTCGGTTCCTTCTGCCCCCAACCAAGGCGTCATCCTCTTGCTCAAAGTGGATGGTCTCCAAGCCGTCCAACCCTTCCAAACCTACCTTCGTGTCCCCGCAACGGGCGTGATCTGGCAAAGCACCCAAAAAGATCGCGGATGGCGGCCTCTCCCGTTTCAAAAGCTGTCAGAAGAACCCGAGATGCCGACATTTCGCACTCGCCTTCCTTGGAAAACAGCGCAGCTTCGGCTTGTTTGTCTGGACTGCCAACAACATACCACCTCCCTTAGTGTGGATGGCGAACTTTGGGGAGAGTTTCAAAAGACCGTAGAGACTGGCACTTACATTTTTAAAATCCCGATCACCGAAGACCGCTCCTCCCAACGGATCGCCCAAATCGAGGTACGCCGAGAAGGTTATGTGCCTTGGCAGCGCCAGATCACCTTTCAAGCAGGTGCTGCCTTTCCTCCCTCCTCTAACCCGCCCTTGCTCGTTCGGTTGCAAAAACGCCCATGAAACCGAAGGTTCACAACATCGTTGCAAAAACGCCCATCAGACCGAAGGATCGCAACATCATTGTGCGATGGCTGTTGGGTTGTTGTTTGGTGTGGCTTCTCGGCGTTTCGGCCAAGTTTCCCGCGCACGCCCAAGATCGCTCCCCCGAAGACGAACTCAAAGATGCGATCAACTCTTACGAGTACGGCGATCTGGCCAAAGCCATCAAACAATTACGGGCGTTGCTATTTCCTCGCCCGGGCAAACTGCGCACACGCGCCCAACGCGCCCAAGCCAGCCGTTATCTGGGCTTTGCCTACTTTTCCGATCGCAAGCGCTTTCCCACGACCGATCCACGCCGAAAAACCTACCTCACACAAGCCCGCCGCTTTCTCGAAGAGTACATCTTGTTCAATCCGTTTTTGCAAAGCCTTGATCCAGCCTATTATCCGCCTGATCTGGTGCGATTTTATACGCAGCTACGCCAAGACGTTTTGCGTGAGCGCCCTTTCCTACTCCGTCGAACGCCTGAAAAAAACATCCAAAACCAAGTGCTTGTGCTGCGCATCACGCGCCAAGTCAAACAAGGAAACCCCTTCTTGATCCCGCTGCCCTTTGGGGTGCCACAATTTGAAAACGGCCATCTGCTCAAAGCCTCGTTGATTGCGGGAGGATCTGTGGTTGCCTTGACGATGAATGTCGCCAGCTTCCTTGTGGTCGATGCGATGGTGATCAAGAGCGGCCCGGGTGCAGGACAATTTCGCTCTAGCGCCGATGCCAACGCCGCATTCGCTTGGCAGATCGTCCAGTTCTCCGCGATCGGGATCTTTGGGGCGTTGTGGGTGTACGGCATCATCGACGGTGCGGTGTTCTACCAAAGCCAGCGCATCTCTGTCCTCCCCGAACTCCCAAAAGTCGACCCCAGTTTGTTTCGTGCCAGCTTCCGCCAACCATTTCATTAGAGGGGGGGTGCTTTTCACCAAGAAGCGTCTGCGCTATGTTCCGAGCGATGGAATGCCGTATTGCTGTTCGCGCAAGGAGCGAGGATCGATGCCATCACTGACTTACGAGATCGCAGGGGCGCGCTCGCCTCTCACCGTGGAATTGTACAAGCAGATCACCACCCTCGGACGGGGACGGCAGAACGATATCTGCATCCCCGATCCTCTTTTGCCTGAAGAATTCGCTCATATCCAATTCGATGGACAGCATTTTACGCTGACGACGCTCTCTCGCAAGGACACCTTTTCTGTCAACGGGCGCGCTCGCAAACAAACCCAACTCAAGCACGCCGATCAACTCCAGATGGGAGCCACCTTGCTAACATTTCGGATGTTCTCGGATCATCCGAAAGAAGAAGCCAAAGCCCTCGATCCGCTCGATGCGTATCGCCGCCTGTACCAGTTTTCCAAGCTCTTGATGCTCGATCACTCCCTTGAGGACTTGCTCAACGCCTTGATCGATCAAGTGATCGAAGTGACCAACGCCGAACGCGGCTTCTTGATCTTGCTTGAAGGGAACATCCCCAAAGTCGCGGTGGGACGGAATGTTCAGAAAGAGAACTTGTCGGATGCTTCAAAGCTGTATTCGGATAGCATCGTCGAGCAAGTGGCCCGAGAAAAGAAGCCGTTGATCTTGTCGGATGCGTTGCATGACGAAAAATTCAAAGGCTCGGTCAGCGTCGTCAATCTCCAGTTATCGAGCGTGATGTGCGTCCCGATGTTGGAAAGAGGCCGTTTACTCGGCGTGATCTACGTTGGGAACAGCAAGATCAGCGCGCTGTTTGATCGAAGCTCCCTTGAGCTGTTGGTGATCTTTGCCGCCCAAGCCTCGCTGATCGTCCAAAAAGCCTTGTTGATCAACGAACTCCAGATGGACAATCAAAAGCTCGCGATGCACCTTCATTCGCTCCAAAGCAGCGGCATTCTCGGCAACTGCCCCGAGATGGCAGAAGTCATGCGCAAAGTGGGCAAGGTCGCAACCACCGATGTATCGGTGTTGATCACAGGAGAGACCGGCACAGGAAAAGAACTGATCGCCAAAGAACTTCATCGACTGTCGAACCGCGCCAAAGGCCCTTTTGTCACGATCAACTGCGGAGCCATCCCTGAAAACCTCCTTGAGTCCGAGCTTTTCGGCCATGTCAAAGGGGCTTTTACGGGGGCGGTCGCCAACAAACTTGGGAAGTTTCAAGCCGCCGATGGGGGGACTCTTTTTCTTGATGAACTCGGTGAGATGCCGCTCAACCTCCAAGTCAAACTCCTGCGCGCTCTCGAAGACAAAAAGATCACCCGCGTGGGCGACACCCGACCCGAACAGGTCGATATCCGCATCATCGCCGCCACCAATCGCCATCTCGAAGAAGAAGTCCGCCTCGGCCAATTTCGCGAAGACCTGTATTATCGGCTCAATGTGATCAATATCCACCTTCCACCGCTGCGAACACGCGGAGAAGACGTGATCTTGCTCGCACGCTTCTTTTTGCAACGCTTTGCTTCCGAGTATAACTGCCCTGCCAAGGGCTTTTCACCCGGAGCCGTGATCGCGATGCGAAAGTACCGATGGCCCGGGAATATCCGCGAACTCGAAAACCGCTTGCGCAAAGCCGTGATCTTGGCCGAAGGCACACACATCGACGACGGCGATCTCGATCTCCCCGACGAACAGCTCGAACCGATCCTCAACCTCGCGGAAGCCAAAGAACGCTTTCAAGCCCAGTACATCAACGAAGTGCTCGCACGCAACAACGGCAACCGCACCAAAACCGCCAAAGATCTCGGCGTCGATCCGCGAACCATCTTCCGCCATCTCGAAAAAGAACAAGAGCAAAAGCCCGATGATCCGCTTGAACCGTGACGCTTGTTTTTCCCTGCGTGTCGGTGTTTGTGTACTGTGGCTTGCGGCTTGCGGCTGCGTACAGTACATCCCGCCCGTGATCTACGAGCAAACGCAAAACCAACCTCCACGCATTTTGCTCGATGGCATCACGCCCACCGAAACGTTTCTAACAATCAAGCTCAGCGATCCCGCCCAAGAGACCATGACTTTCACCGTCCCCCGCGTCCTCGATCCCGACGAAGACGACCTTTTGTACGCCTACTGGTTCATCAACCGCGATCAAGCTCCCCCCGAATCGATCCGCTGCCCTCAAACCATCCCTCCCGTTGACCCGAACCTGCGCAACCAACCCGGTCGCATCCCGGGCGTCCGCGAAGCCGATATCACCTGCCTGATCAACGTCAAAAGCTCCCGCTTTGTCCCCAAAAGCCGCGTACTGCTCGAACTGATCATCGGCGATCGACAACCTCGGCAGATCGGACAATTCCCTAACAGTCGCGGCGAGATCGATTGGCCCGAAGGCACGCAATGGGTTCGTTGGTACTGGCTCTTGCGCGTCGAAGAATAGCGCTCATCAGATTTGCCCTTGTTTTTTTTCACTTTTTCAGGCAAGCTGCGATCCTTCTCTGGATTGTTTGAGAGCGGCGACTTAGCTTTCGACAATCTGCCTGCTCAGCAAAGCGATCCGTTGGACGTTTGTTGCGTAGGAGAGACCGTTGATATGTGTATGGATGAATTCTTTTTTGATTTATTTTTTGTGCAAAAATGATGGTTTGTGTCATGCGTGAATCTCAAAGAAAAAGATGGTTTCACCTCGGATGGTGGGGCGTATTCGTCGCCTTGCTTTCCTTGGCTGCTTGTGCCTCCCCCTCTGGCAATCTCAACAAAGACCCGGGCATCGGGCTTTGTGAGACCGACGCCGATTGTACCCTACAAGGACAAAGCTGTTATCGCCGCTACTGCCGCGCTTCGAGTGCCGTCACAGGCCACCGCTACAGCCTCCAGATCATCCCCCCGGCCTCCCCGAAACCCGCCGAACAAAACAAGCTGATCCGCCAACAATTCCTTGGCATCCACCTCGCTGATATCCACGATCGACCGATCTGGATGCGCGAAACTTTCCCGATCCACGGGGTCGTTCAAACCCAAAAAGGCCAACCGATCCCCGCAAAGCTCCGCTTTACCGATACCGAAACCATCCCGGGGCAACCCCTCGTTTCGGAAGTCAACAACCAAGAAGAGAAGCGCACAGACGGGCGTTTCGCCCTCTCCCTTACCTTCGGAGTCTACGACATCGAAGTCCTGCCCGAAGACAAGCGCTTGCCCCCCTTTCGTATCGAAAAAGTCAGCGTGACCCGCGAACAAGAACTCACGCTCACACTCCCACAACACGACCTGACAAGCGCCGAAAAAGACCAGTATATCCGCATCCAAGGACGCTTACTCCCCGCCAAGAGCCTCGTCCCTCTCCCTTCCGACTTTGCCACACAAAATCTGCAAGTCGATGTGCTCTCCGAAAATGGACTTGCGATCTCAGGCATCGAAAACCTTGGAGCGGACGGCCAATTTTCGATCCGCCTTCAAACCACCGTTGAAAACATCCGACTGATCGCCCAACCCGCCTTTCTTCGCGTTCGCCAATACGAAAACCGACAAACTGACGATACGCTCGTTTGGATGGTTCCAGAAATCCGTATCCCGCTCGGCCAGTTGGCAGCCCTCAAAGATCGCCAAATCCCGCTCGGCGATCTCCCCTTCTTGTGCGCTCCGAAGCCCGGGCACTTGATGGGTCAGATCCGCTCTCCCCAACAAGAAGGTGCTTCTCCTTGCGCTTCTTGTCGCCTCCAATTGCGGGGGGAGATATCTGTCGGTATGCACCAAAACACCCCCATTCAAGCCTCTTATCGCTTCGATACCACCAGCAATAGCAACGGGGCCTACCAGATCCCCTACATCGAAGGGCGTTATGAACTGGAAGTCTGGCCCAACGTCACGAGCCGTTGGGCGCGTGCCGTCTTCCAATCTTCCTCGATCATGCAAAACCAAATGGATATCACCCTCGAAGCCAAGCCCGATCTGCGCGGCCGCGTCTGCTCCAAAGACGAACAAGGCGGATGCAAAACGATGGTCTCAGGCACGCAGATCCGCGCGGTGTGGCGCGCCTCCTCGAACCCACAAGGCGTCTCTGTCACATCCGAAACATCGGCAGCTTCGCAGTATCAAACGCAGCTATCTGGAAAAGACGGTAGCTTCGAACTTTTGCTTGATCCCGGACTCTACGATCTGATCTTCATCCCTCCCACAGGCTCCGACCTCGCCCGCAAAGTCGAACGCAATCTCCGCGTCCAACGCGGTCAAATCGAACTCCAAACCCTTTTGCCCAAAGCCCAATTCTTGATCGCCCAAATCATCACCCCTGACGGTTTCCCCGTCGAAGGCGCAACAGTCGAACTCCACGCCTTCCAAGAAGGCGACCGCAGTCCCGCCCACCTGATCGGACGACATACCACCAATAACCTCGGTATGTTTAGCATCCCCTACGATCCCTCGCCCGCTGAAGCCGCCCCAAATCCGTAGCCCACCAACCCACACAAACCATCCCCCAAGTCATCTTGATGACATCGGCGTTAAAAGGAATCTTGCAACAACAAAGCACGAGACTGGATGCTGCGCACAGCCAAGGCATCCAAAGAGGCGGGGAGTGCGCGCAGCAACGCATCGCAGATCTCGACTTTTAGTGCATAAAGAGCGGAAGATAGGCGATATTGGAGCGTGTGTTGGGAAAGACGAGAGAAGGCAGCGAGGGGATCGTGTGAAGCAAGCAAACGGATCTCCTCGATAGGCAAGAGTTTTGATTCAGGGTGGGGCGTGAAAAGTCCGGGAAGAAGGCCCAGATCATCGGCGCGGAGATGGGATTGCAAACCAAGCGATAACCTCTGGTTGGCAGGTGTATATGCGAAAAGCTGCTCAAGGATGGAAGAAAATTGCAAAGCCACAGGGTTGTCCTTGGAACACGAACCCCTGCGTGCGGAAAGCCCCGTAGAGCGGGGGATTTGCGGATGGCTTTCTGGGCGAATGCCTTGGAGCCAAAGAGAGATCTCCCGCAAGGGCCTCAGGTCACCACGCAACAAAGCCCCGCGCACATCATCCATCATCACCGCAAGCAGACGCCGATAAAGTTGATCCCATCGCGCAGAAGGCGAGCAGCGAATCTCCGAAGGCTCTAGGCACTCCGCGATCAAAGGCACTTCTCCGAATCCCCACCGAGACAACCACTGCTGCACATCCAGATGCGGACTTGGGAAAAGGCGCAACAACACGATCACTTCGTCGCCTTCTCGTTCGATCAACAACCGCGCAACATCGCGTCGAAACGCCAACAATTGCAGTTGTGGCCACGGGATATCAAGATGGCGAAATACCATCGAGATGCGGTACGTTGCGCCCTCATAAGCGATCCCAATTCCACGATAACGAAAACTGCCGATACGCACAAAAAACGAATCGTCCACCGCAAAACAACCCGCAGGCAACGCGACCTCCTGCTTTTCAGAAGCAGGCGTGTGCTTGGTGGCTTGCTTTTCGGAAGCAGGTGGATACTTGACGGCTTGCTTTTCAGAAACAAGCGCGTGCTTTTTTTGGGGGGCGACAAAGCCCCCGAACGATCGAGACAAACGAGCGGCGTCGTATGAATCGGAAGCAGGCGAGTCTTCCAAGAACCGAGAAGAGGACGGATCTTCCGAAGAAAACGCATCGAATCGAGAAGAGGCCGGATCTTCCGAAGAAAACGCATCGAATCGAGAAAAGGCCGATTCTTCCGAAGAAAACGTATTCGCCCCAAAGGGCTCTTCGTGAGAAGAAGCCTCTGTCCAGAAGGTATCGTCCATCAGATGCAGGGCATCTTCGAGGGGGATATCCTCGTCGTGGTAAGCGTCTGCTCCAAAAGCATCCGAGTCGTCCGAAGACGAAAACGCCGATTTCCAACGACAAACAGGAGATGAAAACCAAGCTTCGGCTTGGCAACAAAGAGCCTCAAGATCTTCAAAGGAAACCGCCGAAGTGTGCGTCACGGCACTTTTTCGTTGTTTGTGTGCGAGGCGGTCGCGTTTGCGGGCATAGAGCTTGTATAAGGCATGATCCCCCCGTTGTTGAGCCAGATCCAATACGGCAGAGATCGCTTCTTGGTGATCGGGATGAAACTCAACCTCTGCGCGAAAAGCATCCAGCGCCTCTTTGAGAAGCCCCTGATGTTGGGCAAGAAGAGCGTATTGGTAATAAAGGCCACGCCACGCAGGGGCTTGTTCGCGCAGCGAGTCGAGGCAATGCTGAGCGCGATCGTATTGCCGCTGTTGCAAAAAGATCTCCGATCGAATCAACCAAACGTCCATCTGTGCGGGGTTTTGGAGCAGTGCTTGTTCGAGTTCTTGGAGGGCGTCATGGTCTTGGTGGAGGGCTTGGTGTGCTTTGGCGCGGAGCAAAAAAAGCCGATCTTTTCGGGAAAAGCAATCATCAAGCAAGGCTCGTTGGAGGTGTTGTAAAGCGCGGCGGGGGTTTTGTTGATCGAGCGATTCGCGTGCGGCGATCTCTTGCAGCGCGGCATGTTGCGGATAACGATGGAGCATCTCTTGGAGGGAATCATGGGCAAGATCGGCGTCACCGTGTAAGCGCATCTCCTCGAAGTCACACAAAAATTGTTGGACTTCTTGATCGAAGACCAGTTCAACAAAGCCCGAAGGAGAGCGGAAGCGTTCCATTTTTTCGAGATCGGCGCGTACAAAGGAGGATATCGCTTTGAGATCACGGACATCTCCACACAACAAGGGATGAACCATGCGTTCGGCAACCGTCGCGTGCAAACGCACCATCCACTCCATCAACGCGTCTTCTTCGGCGTTTTGGCATATATCGGTCGCTCCGATCTCGCAAAATCGCTCCCACAAAGCCAGATCGAGTCCCGCAAGATCGCGTGCGGCGCGCATCTGCGCATCGGAGAGAAAGTGTTCAAGCGGAAAAGTGTATTCGATCTCGACCCATTGTTGGCTACGACGGATATCCAACGCGCAGACTTGAAAAAAGAGATCTAGGTGGGCGGGGCGCTATTCCGACCAGATCGAGTTCTGAAGACCGAC